>JABINT010000069.1 GCA_018698075.1 Acidiferrobacteraceae bacterium | reverse complement strand
GAACTTCAGTGCTAAGCCGCTGCACTGGTTATGGGAACCCTGCGAGCGCCGGTGAATGACTTGTACTTTGCGCTTGCCGGCCAGCAGCAAGAGCATCTGGACGATCTGCCTTTTGGAATCTTGCGTATCGGCGACTGCATGGCGCCGGCGACTATTGCTGCCGCGGTTTATGATGGCCATCGGGCAGCCCGGGAGTTGGATAATCCTCCGGATCGCGATGCCGTGCCCTTTAAGCGCGAGCGGTCGGTGATTGATGGATCTTAGCGGGCCGGATCAGTCGATCTCGTTGTTGTGGTCGCGCTCGCAAAGAGCACGCTCGCGCTCAGCAGGATCGCCGTAACCGCCACCGCCGGGGAGTTCCATCAGCAGTCGTTCCCCCGCGGGAACGATCTGCTTACCCTTGGTTTTCAGCGTCTTGCCGCTGGCAAGGCGAACCACGCCGGGAGCGCCATCGGTGCCGCCGTTTCGGCCCCGAGCCGGGTAATCGACTCGGTCGAACAACGCAAAGATCGCGAATGGCGCTCCCTGGGCATGGGCGATCTCGATCAACTGGCCGTGGCCACCGCGGTAGCGGCCATCACCGCCCGAGCCTGGGCGCAGTTCTTTGCGATGGAAGATCACCGGGGCGATGGACTCGGTAATCTCAACCGGGGTGTTGCGCACTCCGGAAGGAAAAGCGGTAGCTGAAAGGCCATCGCGCCAGGGTAGTGCTCCGGTGCCACCGGAATGGAAAATAGTGACCGAGAACGGTGTGGCGTTGCCGTAATCCTGACCGTCCAGCAGCCCGGGCCCGCCGGTCATCATCGGATTCCACAAACTGGAACTACCTTCAGCAGGTGCCCGGTGGGGCAGAGCCTTGTCGATACAGCCCAGCACGACGTCGGGCAGCATCTGGCCAATGACATGGCGCACGGCTACGGCGTGCGGCCGTGGCGCGTTGAGAATACAACCGGGTGGTGCGGTAACCTTGATCGGCTCAAGCGAGCCGGCGTTGTTCGGTATTGCCGACCCAATCACGCAGCGTACCCCGAACGAAGCATAGGCCTGGGTGTAACTCAGCGGCACGTTGATGCCAAAAGGTGAGACGCCTGAAGTGCCGGCAAAATCGACCGATACTCCCTCGTCACTGATCTGTAGTTCGGCCTTGAGAGTGACCGGTTCACCGTAACCGTCCACGGTCATCTCGTTGCGCCAGAGGCCCCGAGGCAGTTCTGCCATCTCGTCCAGCATGGCTGAGCGCGAGCGCTCGATGATGTGCTGACTGATTTCATCAAGGTCGCTCAGCCCAAACTCGGTCATCATCTCGACCAGGCGGGTGCAGCCGACTGAATTGCCGACGGTCAGCGAGTACAGGTCACCGATCACCTGATCGGGTTCACGCACATTGGCGCGGACAATGGCCATCACCGCTTCACAGGGTTGGCCCTGCTCAAAGAGTGGCAGGATTGGCACGCACAACCCTTCTTCAAATATCTGGCCAGCATCCGGGCCGAAGCCACGGCCACCGATATCTACCACGTGGACAGTAGAGGCAAGCAGGCCAACAATGCATTCGTCGATAAAGGCCGGGGTTACTACGGTGAAGTCAAACAGATGGCCGGTACCAAGCCACGGATCATTGGTAACGTAGACATCGCCTGCACGCATGCGCTCCAGCGGAATGGCCTCGAGAAAGTAGCCGACCGATGCAGCCATGGCGTTGACATGGCCTGGAGTGCCGGTGATAGCCTGTGCCAGCATGCGCCCGGAAAGATCAAAGATGCCCGCTGACAGGTCACCAGCTTCACGCACGGTTGTCGAGAAGGCAGTGCGAATGAGCGCCTGGGCCTGTTCTTCGACAATGCTGATCAGTCGGTCCCAGGTGACCTGGCGCTGGATGGTTGCCAGAGCACCCCCGATCGCTCCGCTATGACCGGCGGTTTGATGATTGTTGGCAACAAGGTCGCCATGTTCGTTGCACGATACATCCCATTGTCCCGGGACAATCAGCGTAGTCTGGTCTTCGGTGATGACTACCGGACCATCGATGGATACACCTGGCGACAGGGCGTTGCGGGACAGCACCGGGCAGTCGACTTTCTCGTCGGTGCCGGGCATCTGCACTACCCGTCGGGCCGAGTTATCGTCGGGCGATGTTGCTGACAATGGCTGTGTCTGGCGGACGTTGTCATTTGCCGGGGCTGAAGCCGTCAATGACCAGGTCAGAATCTCAAGGGGGACGCCGGGGATACCCTGGCCGTACTGTGTTTGGTAGGCGTGAGTAAAGGCGGCGCTGATGATGTCACGATCGGCTTTTGTCAGTGGCCGGTCGGGCAGGCGGACTTTGATCTCGTGGCCCTGCCCAGCGTAGCGGATGTAGGCATGGCGTGTCTCGTCAATACGCGCCTCTTTGGCACCGAGTTGTACAGTGGATCGCGCTTCGTGCGACATTTCATCGAACAGCGTGTTGATCAGTGCCGGGTCGAGTTCATCCAGCGTAGTGAAACGGCTGCGCACAACCTCAAAGGCAACCGGTGCGAGCAGAAAACCCACGGCGGAGCCTACGCCAGCATCGCGCGGGATGATGACCCGGGAGATGCCCAGTTTGCGTGCAACCGCCATGGCATGTAGCGGCGCACCCCCGCCAAAGGCGATCAGGGTGCGCTGAGTCACATCAGATCCTTTCTCCACCGCGTGTACCCGGGCTGCGCTGGCCATGTTTTCATCTACGATTTCGATGATGGCCTGCGCGGCGCCGTCTGCATGGGTGTGCAGCGGTTCACCTACAGCCTGATGCACAGCATCGTGCGCAGCTTGGGAATCAAGAGACAGATGTCCTCCGGCAAAATTGTCGGGGTCGAGTCGTCCCAGCAACAGGTTGGCGTCGGTGACTGCAGCGCCTTGACCGCCTTGACCGTAACAGGCGGGCCCGGGATCAGCTCCAGCACTGTCAGGCCCCACAGTGACACGGCCCAACTCGTCGACCCGGGCCAGTGAGCCACCGCCGGCACCGATTTCAACCATGTCCACGACCGGGATCTTGATTGGCATGCCGCTGCCTTTCATAAACCGGTGAGCACGGTCAATTTCAAACGTGCGCGACAGCGGCAACTCGTAGTCATCAATCAGGCAGATCTTGGCGGTCGTGCCACCCATGTCAAAAGACAGCACCGACGATTCACCGAGTGTGCGGGCAAGATGGGCTGCCAGGATGGCCCCCCCGGCGGGCCCGGATTCCACCAGGCGTACCGGGAACGCTGCGGCGGTGTCGATAGTGACCTGGTGACCTCCCGATGTCATCAGCAAACAGGCACAGTTGAAGCCACTTTCAGCCAGCCGTTGGCGCACGTCAACGAGGTAACTCGATATGAGCGGTCGAACGTAAGCATTGGCGCAAGTGGTGCTCTGGCGTTCGTATTCGCGGATCTCGGGGCAAACCTCACTGGACACAGAGATATAAAGATCCGGGAAGTGCTGCAAAAGAATCTCGCGTATGCGCGACTCATGTGCCGGATTGGCATAGGCATGCAGCAACCCCACTGCGACGCTTTCGATGGATTCGGTCTCGATGCGTTCAATCAGCGCATTGACGGAAGACTCATCCAGGGCTTGTAAAACCTGGCCGCGGTAATCAACCCGCTCACGCACACTCCAGCGTAGCGCGCGTGGCACCAGCGGTGGATTGCGATTGGCGTCAAAGTTGTACTGGTCAAAGCGGTTTTCGTAGCCGATCTCCAGCGAGTCGCGGTGTCCATCGGTCACCACCAGAGCGGTTCGCGCGCCGCGCCTTTCGATCAGCGCATTGGTCGCCAGTGTGGTGCCGTGGGTAATCAGGGCCACATCGGCTGGTGCTACTACGGCTTGCGATAGCAGTTGCAAAACACCCTGCATGAAGCCCTCGGCCGGATTGGCCGAGGTGGTCAGTACTTTTGCGGTGTAGCGTGTAGTGCCGACCTGCAGAACCGCGTCGGTAAAGGTGCCGCCGATATCAACGGCAATACGTGGCGCGGTACTCATACAGATGCCCAAAGCGCAACGCCCAGGTGCCACTCACCGTGAGCCATCGGGCCTGCCATAACGTGCAATGTAATTTGACATGCGAAATCCTTTTTCAGATCCGGCTTGGGCGAGGCTTTTGCTGGCGGTATGCCAAGGGATCAGCTGTCGAGCAAAGTCATTCAACACCTGATTCTTATCGATAGCGTTTGAATTGTAGCGTTTTGTAGAGCAAGACTCATGCCTGATAAGGTTAGAAACTGTCTTTCAATTCCCGGGTGCGGGCAAACACTTCGACATCAGAAGCGCCGACGAGTCCCACGGTCTGCTGCAGGTTTGAGCTGTGAGGTCGCAGGAAGGGGTTGGTTTTTCTCTCCAACGCGAGCGTAGTTGGCACGGTGGGTTCGCCGCGTTCGCGGGCCGCGCTTATCTGGACGTCCCGCGCTACCAGGTCGGTATTGCCCGGCTCTACTGAGAGCGCAAAGCGCGCGTTTGCCTGGGTGTACTCGTGCGCGCAGTAGATCAGGGTCTGGTCCGGCCAGGATAAGATTTTCTGCAGCGAATCCCACATCTGTGCGGGTGTGCCTTCAAAGAGTCGCCCGCAGCCCAATGCAAACAGGGTGTCACCAACAAAGGCGACCTCTGCCTGTTGGCAGTGATACACAATATGGCCTCTGGTATGTCCAGGCGTATCGTGTACAGTGAACTGCCACTCCCCCAACGTCACCGAATCGCCTTCGCCCACCTGGCGATCAATCCCCGGGATGCGCCCGGCATCGGCACGTGGCCCAATAATCTCGCAGCCGGTTTTTTCCTTTAGCGCCAGGTTACCCCCGGCATGGTCATCATGGTGGTGGGTGTTAAAGATAAAATCCAGTCGCCAACCTTTTTTTTCCAGCGCCTGCAGGATCGGCCCGGTGTCCGGGGTGTCGATGCTTGCGGTCAGCCCGCTGACGGCATCATGAACCAGATAGCCGTAGTTATCTGAAAGGCAGGGAATCTGCTGTACCTCAAGAGTGGTCGTCATGGGTCAGGCCTTGTGGTGGCCGCTGATCGAGGCGTGTAGCGGCTTGGTTGTTTCGAAATCTGTTTTTTGCTGTTCAGTTGCCTCGCCCTGGTAGTCACGCTTCCATTCATCGTAGGCCATGCCATAGACGAGTTCCCGTGCAGCGTCGTAATCCACAGACACCCCTTGGTCCTGGGCGGCTGCCATGTACCACTTGGACAGACAGTTTCGACAAAAGCCTGCGAGATTCATAAGGTCAATGTTCTGCACATCGGTGCGTCGCTGCAGGTGCGCTACCAGCCCCCTGAAGGCAGCGGCTTCAAGCTGGGTGCGTGAATTTTCGTCCATGTTTGTCTCCTTGAGCTGTGATGGCCAACAGGCGCCGAGGCACTGTTGCGCAAATGGTAAAGTCTCGTGACTGGCCTGTTGCAGGATCGGTCCACCGAGGGGGGATAATAGCAGTCAAAAAAAGGCGCGTGGAAACCTAAGATTGTTAGGATGGCAAGGGATGACGGCATCAGCCGTCAGGTCCGATACTCGATTACGCTTACACCAGATGAGTTTGGCTACTACAGTCACGGCGCGAATTGCAGAAAAGCCGCTGGTCGATCGCCCGTTGCCGGCGGTGCCAGCGCTGGGACTGAGGTGCAATACTCTGTTGATCATAGGTCGCTGACAAAGAAAGGATCGGCAGTGACTCCAGATTGCTTGCCCGGCCCCAGTGATAAAGTGGCGCAGATCAGCGAGGCCCAAGACCTGGCCATTGTTCAGCGGTTGTCGGGGCCGCTCAATCACAGCCTGCTCGTGGTCTCGCCTCGCGTACCACGTGCAGTCGTCGACTTTTCTCTAGAGCGGTATGGTTGGGGCAGTTGCCTGATGCGTTATGATCGCGCGCCATGAGCTTGTTTTTGTCATCGATCAGCGGCGTTTCATCTTCTCGGCAGGCATGTCGAGTCGGCGCCATCGCATCTTTATGCATGGGCTTATTAGCCGGTTGCGCAAGTTCATCGAGTAGCGGTATTGAACTTTCGGTTTCGCGAGGTGATGCCACTGGTAGTTATGCTGGTACCTATATCGGCACCCTTTCTTTGACCTCTACGGCCGATGTGGTGGCGGTTGGTTCGGCAACAGATCAGCGTATCGAACCGGTCTCGGTTGAAGTGACTGCTGACGGGCTGGCATTTGTCGAAGTGCGTGGCGTACGGATTTTTGGTGTGGTCGACAACGCTGGCAACTGGGGCCTGCAGGCATCGATTAACGATCTGCGTTCCCTGATCAGTGATACCAACATCAATCGGCTGCACGATGCCGGCTGCCCGCTTGGGGCTAAGGCGGCGCGCATACAGGGAGTGATCAGCCCACCCAATCTCAGTGCTGATGTCAGCGGACAGCTAAAGTGCAAGCGCGCTGAAGTCAGCGTCGCCACCCTGGTCACCGCAGGTACTCTGACCGCATCCTCGCAATAAACATATGCAGAGTTTGTTTGTCGGCTGCGGCTATGTCGGCCGACAGGTCGCCCACCGCGAACGTGACGGCGGCGGCTCGGCAGGTGTGGTAGTACGCACCTCGGCCAGTGCGGCGGTACTGGGTGCTGAAGGCATTGCAGCGGTCAGTGCAGACCTTGATACGGAAATAACGTTTTCGGCGCCGGTGACTGACAGGGTGCTGTGCTGGCTCGCACCGCCCCCACCTGATGGCAGCCAGGATCTGCCCCTGCGAAATCTGACGCGACGTCTTTTGGCAGATGGTCAGGCACCGTCGCGGGTCACTGGGGCCTGTTGCCAGGTTCCAGCAAGGGGTCCATCAATTGGCGCCACCATGGGGGAATCAGCGCCGGCCAGAACAGGGCGTAGTAGCCCGCAGGGAGTGTTGGTGCATCGGGGCAAGGTTGCAGCTCCCAGAAATGTCGCCCCGGGTGCAGGTGGTGTGCAGGGTGGCGGGTTAATTCCAGCAGTGTCCAGCGTGACCAGCGTGCCTCTGTCTGCCAGGAATGCTGCGCTGTCACCGGAGTGCCTCGCTCGCGGCGCAACCCGTAATGTTGGATGTAGTTGACGTATTCCAGCATGAAGATGCCGATCAGCGCCTGGCCGACAAAAGCTAAAGCGACGCTGCCCGACAGCCCCTGCCAGATGCCGATGACCAGGATACTCTGGAGCAGTAAACCGCGCAGCACTGGGTTGAAACGTTGCTGCGACCCGCTTCGCCCGGCGAGTACCCAGGCGCTTTTAAACTGGGCAGGGAGGGTGTACGCCAGCTGTTGCCAGAAGTTGCGTTCCCGTGGCGCGCTTGCTGGGTCGGTGTCGGTCGCAACCGCCGGGTGATGATGGCGATTGTGCTCAATTGTGAAATGCAGATAAAGCGTCAGCAGCAGATTCCAGCGTCCAAGCCAATGATTGATCGATCGCGCAGAGCTGTGGCCCAGTTCATGCGCCACGATGATGCCGCTCGAGCCACTGTTGATCCCAACACTGAGCATGGCGACCCAGGTGGCGACGGTGTTGCCATCGATTGCGGCACGCCAGCACAGCGCCACAACCACGCTGGTGTGCAACAGTACGTGTAGATAAAGCAGCAGCGAAAGGTCTTGCCCGTCGGTACGCACTGCCCGTGCTGGCGCGGGTCGGGCCAGGGCGAGATCCACAAGCGGGTAGAGCACCAGCACTAAGATGGCGCCCGCCGCCGGTTGGCCTGCAACGATGCCTGTCAGGGTAACCAGTGGGGCGATCAGTCCCAGCAGGTGCCATGCCCCGGATTCGAAGGTGGCCGTCGGCCCCAGGGTAGCTGTTGTCGGCGCTGGGGTATTGCTCATTGCGTTTGGGCCAGCCTCAGCGTTCGTAGGACTCCCGTCGTGCGGCATCGGACAGTACGATCAGGTACTGCAGCGGGTCAGGCAGGGTCATCTCACGCGCACCGGCCAGAGATTCACAGCCGGCATAACTGACCGCCGAGCGCAGATGACCGCGAATTCGGTGGAGGATATCGACCACGCCACCGCGGTAGGGCACCTGGATTTCCTGACCCTCCGGTGGTGTCGCCAGTGCCGCATCCACAGCTTCAGCGTCCTCGCCGTCGTAGAGCGATTCCATCACGGCTTCAGGGGAGGTCATGCCGCGGTATATCTTCTTCTTACTGTGGGTCGCAGGATCCTCGATCACCCGTCCTGGCGCTTCATCGGTACCTGACAGCGCGCTTCCGAGCATTACGGTGTCAGCACCGCAGGCAAGTGCCAGGAAGATATCCTTGTCGTGACGCACACCGCCATCTGCCATGATGGCGATCTCGCCACCCACCGCGCACCAGGCCTCGCGAATGGCCTGTAGTTGCGGTACTCCGGCCGCAGTCTCAAGGCGTGTCCGGCAGCCCCGACCCGGGCCAACACCCACTTTGACTGCATCAGCCCCCAGATCGCGCATGAATTGGGCGCCTGCACCCGTGGCCACATTGCCGCAGACCAGCGGTACGTTGGGAAACTGCGCGCGCAAACGCTCGATCCCGTTTTGCATGACCTGCGAGTGGCCGTGAGCAATATCCACAAAAAGGCAGTCGGCACCGGCTTCGAGGAGTGCCTGGGCGCGCTCTAAAAAATCCCCGGAACAGCCAACAGCCGCTCCCGCGAGTAGCCGGCCCTTGGCGTCTTTGCTGGCAAATGGACGCTCGCGTAAAAAGCGCACATCCTTGCGTGTGATGAGCCCATGGATACGTTGCTCATCGTCGATCAGCGGCAGTCGCTCGATGCGCCCATCAAACATGATGCGTTCCGCTTCTTCGGTGGCCACTTGTGGTCCTGCGGTCTTTAACTCGGCCAGTGGCGTCATGAAGCGGTCGACAATCTCGCTGTCCTGCGAGCGGTCCCACGGAATATCTCGACGGGTCAGTACACCAGCGAGAATCGTGCTACCTGGCGAAGTTTCAATCAGAATGCCGTTGATCTTGTACTTGCGCGCGAAT
>JABINT010000199.1 GCA_018698075.1 Acidiferrobacteraceae bacterium | reverse complement strand
TTAGGCGCAACGATAAACTGGCCGCCGGCCGAAGTTACCGAACTGACGTCTTCGACTCTTAAAACTGTTCCCGCGCCTACGACACAGTCATCTGGGAGATGCTTTGCCAGAATTTCAATAGACTCCAGTGGTTCCGGCGAATTCAACGGAACCTCAACCAGTCTGAAGCCCGCTGTAACAAGTGCATCGGCCACTCCCACTGCCTCGTCAGGACGAAGGCCACGAAGAATAGCAATCAGGGGCAGTTGGCTGATTGCGGCAGCGAAGGGGCTCACGACACAAGTCCTGTTGCCCGTGCAATGGCATGATGGCCCAGCGCAGCGATATTTTCGCCAGCACGGATACTTTCAATGCCCAGCGCCTGTAGCGCCTGTTGGTAACGGGACAGCAGGCTCCTACGACCTACCAGCCATACACGCTTTGGATCGCCCAGTAACAAAATGGCGCCTTGTATTTCCGCTCCGATCAACAGGCCAGACAGGTAATCAGGGGTTTTGTCTTTAGCCATTTCGTCGAAAAGTGTCAGTGTGCGCACCGAAAACAAGGTGTGCAGTAGTTCGGTTCCGCATCTTTTAGACTGCTCGACGCCAAGTTTAAAAGATTCGGCAGAGGCTGGACCGTCCGACATCAAGCGACCGAGGATGGTTTGCGTGCGAATTGCACTAAAGATTTCACCCGTCATAAAGGTGGCGAAGTTTCTAATAACGCCGTCGGCAAGAGTTACCCACTTGCTATGAGTGCCAGGCATGATAACCATGCCATCGCGAATGCCGTCCGCTAGAAGGCCGGCGATCTGAACTTCTTCACCCCGCATGACATCCGGTGCGCCGTCATTACGGGTGGTCAGTCCGCTGACGAGGTGCACTTCGAGGCCCGATGGAACGATATGACGGGTCAGGTTGGATGCAAGTACTTCCACGCCGGCCGGACAACTGACATAGGGGGTTTCTATCCAGCCATTGCGGCTGGTCGCCATGCCAGAAATAATGACTGGCATGGGGGTCATTTCAAGCCAGCCATTGATATGATGTTCGAGCACATTAAGAAAGCCACACCGGTCGATATTGAGAACACCCTGATCGGTTTCTTTCGAGTCGAGAACATTTGCGTCGCTATCTATCAGAAACGCTCGGAATGAACTGGTTCCCCAGTCTACGCCGATCAAAGCTGGCTGATGTACGTCCAAGCTCACTCAGCAGATCCTCGGTCTCAGCTTGCCTTATTCATTTTTTGTGTCTCTTATTTCCTTTCGGCCTGCTCTTTTTGTCCGCCCAGCGACTTCCCGTGCGCGCTCTTGGGGATTCCCTACGATCCCTTTTTAGTCTCCGCCCATAAAGTCGCCCGGATGAACCAGCACGCCACCACGCTGGATCCAAACATTGGGAGGAGATTTCCCCAGGCCCGATCGTAACCCATGTTTTGTGAACTCCTCAGCAGGAAAGCTAACATGATACTGACTCAGATTCTGTCGAGACCCCTAGAACAATACTCTCATCACCCGCCATCTTGGCTATCTCAGCCTCTTCGTAACCCAGAGTCTGCAACACGGTATGGGTATGCTGTCCGTAGAGCGGCGCCGGCGCCTTGACTCCGCCTGGGGTGGCAGAAAATTTCACTGGCGATCCAATAGTGGTGACGGTGCCAGCGACGGGGTGTTGCGTTTCTACTACCATCTCGCGTGCCTTTGTTTGTTGGTCGGCATGCATCTCGCCAACGCTCAGCACCGGGCCTGCAGGCACCCCCGCCTGGTCGAGGCGAATCAACCAGTCTGACGATTTCCGTTGGCGAAATATCTGGCTTAGCACATGCTCCAATTCAGACAAATTCGACATACGGCAAGCATTATCTGTAAATCGTGGGTCAAGGCCAATGTCTGGCCTTTCTAGAACATCCAGCAGCCGGGTCCAGTTACTTTGATTGGCGGCGCCGATCGTGATCCAGCCATCTTCTGTAGGATAGGCCTGGTAGGGGGCATTCAGCGGGTGCGCCGAGCCCATGGGGCCGGGCGAGCGCCCAGTGGCAAAACAGATTGCCGACTGCCAGTAAGTATGAACAATTCCAGCCTCATATAACGAGGTATCCACCTTTTGCCCTAATCCGGTCTTAAGTCTGTTGGTGTAGGCGGCGAGCACGCCCATCGCCCCTAAAATGCCAGCGGTGATGTCTGTGACCGGGGCGCCTACTTTGACTGGCGGTCGCCCAACTCCCTCACCAGTGATGCTCATCAGCCCGCTCATGCCTTGCGCGATTAGATCAAATCCGCCTTTGTCCGAATAAGGTCCGGTGCGCCCGTATCCCGAAAGTTCACAGTAGATGAGCCCTGGATTTACCTGACGCAACATTTCGTAACCCAGACCAAACCGCTCCATGGCGCCTTGACGGTAGTTCTCAATAACGACATCGGCATCGGACAACAATCGTTTGGCTACCTCAACACCTGATTTTTGCTTCAGATCGACCGCAATACCTCGCTTATTGCGGTTCATCATCATGAACGCCGACGACTCGCCGTTGATCTCGGGGGGCACCATACGACGGGAATCGTCGCCGCCGGGGACTTTCTCGACTTTGATGACATCAGCACCCATATCCGCCAGCATAAGCCCGCACACTGGGCCTGCCATGATATGCGAAAACTCGATAACCTTTAAGCCCGACAGCGGGCCTGACGCCGGGCTCACATCAGCGCCCCTTGAAAACAGGTTTTTGCTTTTTCAGAAACGACTGATAACCGATTTGAAAATCCTCGGTGCCATAACAGTCAAAACCCTCGTCCACCTCTTCATCGCTGAGCGGCTCCGGGTGCTGCAATCTATTAATAAATTTTTTATGCCAGCGGGCAACCAATGGCGCACCCTGAGCTATCCGTCTTGCAATGGCCAGAGCTTCTTTCTCGACTGAATCATCACTAACCACACTGTTTACCAAACCCAGATCTTTTGCCTCAGCGGCCTCAACGATGCGCCCTTGGAGCAGTAAATCCAGGGTAGTTGCTCGACCAACAAGGTTCAGTAACCCGGAAATCTCCGGGTAAGACATCACCAGTCCAAGGCGGTTAATCGGCACCCCAAATCGGCTCGATTGTCCGCAGATGCGAAGGTCGCAGTGTGCTGCGATCTCCAAACCGCCTCCAATACATATGCCCTGAATAAGTGCTACCGTCGGATGGGGGGAATTATCAATTGCCTCCAGAGTGTCGCGCATGACTTTCCCATAGGCTCTGGCCTGATCCGCATTGGCCCGCTCGGTTTCAAACTCGGAAATATCGTTTCCCGGCGAGAACGATCTATCTCCAGCACCGCGTAAAACAACGCAACGGATGCTCTCATCGTGCGCCAGGGCACGCATTGTCTCACCCAGTTGCGCCCACATCGGTTTGGTTAGCGCATTGAGTTTGTCAGGTCGATTCAGAACAAGACAAACAATATTCTCGTCGAGCTTGTGTACCTGTATTACCTCTTCCATGGAAACCTCCAGTTGACTCGCAATGGCCGGCATCCTCTTTGCCCTGGCATTTGAGCATCCGACCCACCGAGAATAATTTGCCAGATCATGTGCTGGCTGCGATCCCTCGAGGCCACTGCTGTGTGCCCGGCCTTTCCTTAGATCACCCTACCCTATCGGGATTTTCTATTAGACGCGCTGCTGCTGACCAACCACTCCATCGCTGCAGCGACGCCGCCTGGGTGATGCGGGACACCACCTGCAGCGAGCCCCATCTCTACACCCGCAAGTGTTCCAACCATCATCAATTCGTTAAAGCTACCTAGGTGGCCGATTCGGAACACCTCACCAGCTACTTTGCCCAGCCCATTGCCTAAAGACATGTCAAACTCATCCAAGACCACTTTTCGAAATTCGTCCGCATCAAAGCCAGAGGGCATCCTTACCGCGGTTAGTGCATCGCTGTAATTCAGCGGCTCAAGGCATAACAACTCTAAGCCCCAGGCTGCAACCGCCCGCCTGGTTGCCTCGGCCAAACGCGTATGGCGGGCGAATACTTGATCCAGGCCTTCTTCCAAAAGCATCGAAATAGATTCGCGCAGCCCGAACAACAGGTTGGTTGCTGGCGTATAAGGGAAAAACCCCTCACGATTCGGTTGCAGCATATCTGCCCAACTCCAATAGGAGACTGGCAAATTGGCGGCCTTTGTCGCTGCCAAGGCCTTTTCACTGATCGCGTTGAAACTCAGGCCAGGCGGCAGCATTAACCCCTTCTGCGATCCCCCGACTGACACGTCCACGCCCCAGTCGTCGTGCCGGTAATCAATTGATCCCAGAGAAGAAATAGTATCCACCATCAGCAGTGCGGGATGACCGATCTCATCGAGTACGGCTCGAACGCCTGGAATATTTGATGTGATTCCGGTAGATGTTTCATTGTGCACCACGCACACTGCTTTGATCTGCTTGTCGGTATCAGCGCCTAGATGCTCTGCAAGCACCGCTGCATCAACCCCGTGTCGCCAGTCCCCTGCCACAAAATCGACGACCAGGCCAAGTTTTGATGCAAGTTTTTGCCACAAGGTCGCAAACTGCCCGGTCTCATACATCAACACCTTGTCGCCAGGGCTCAGGGTGTTGACGAGCGCGGCCTCCCAGGCCCCAGTGCCAGAGGCGGGGAAAATAATTACCGGACTCGCTGTCTTGAAAACAGTGCGCATGCCTTCAAGCACATCATGGCCAAGTTGTTGAAACGCTGGCCCTCGATGGTCAATTGTCGGTGAATCAATGGCACGCAATACCCGATCAGGGACATTAGTGGGTCCCGGAATCTGTAAAAAATGGCGCCCGCTTCTAATGCTCATCTTGCACTACCTCTGTTCTCACTCTAGATCCGAATTTACTGAATGGCCGAGTTGATTTGTCAATCGCGCATACAATACACATTGTATCTGGCAAATACCAGAACGTCTGTTGCGACCTGTACTGCTACCGGATACAGATAGATTTTCCCGAATCAAATTATCCGGATTAAATGAATTGAAATCGAACTTTCGAATCAGGCAACTATCATGAGTGCTGTATCTCAATCGCTGCTGCGCGAACGCGTTGGCGACCCCGACCTGGCAGCGCGCCTTAAGCGAAACCTTCGCGGTGAGGTACTTTTCGACCGCTACAGTCGAGGCCGATACAGCACCGATGCATCCATTTACCAGATTGAACCAGTTGGAGTGGTGGTACCTCGGGACGAAGAAGATATTGAATCTGTGATTAGCATCGCAGCAGAGGAGCGGGTGCCACTACTGATGCGAGGGGCTGGAACATCGCAATGTGGGCAAACAGTTGGTCTCGCTCTGGTAATCGATGTATCCAAATACATGAACCAGATGTTGGACCTGGATCTGGAACAACAGCAGGTTCAGGTGCAACCCGGTATTGTGCTTGACCAACTGAACGAATTACTGCGGCCCCACAATCTGTTTTTTCCGGTAGATGTCTCGACTGCCAGTCGAGCGACTATCGGCGGCATGTCTGGTAACAACAGTTGTGGTGCCCGGTCAATTCATTACGGAATAATGCGCGACAATGTGCTTGCGATCGATGCCTACCTGGCTGACGGCACAAAACTAAACTTTGGCCCGGTACAGGCAAATGTAGCCTCGAATAGGCCACCTGACCGATACCAGGAACTGGTCGCCGACCTAACGCTTTTGGCCGAACAAGAATCCGGGGAGATTCAAAGTAAGTTTCCTGCTCTGCGCCGCCGTGTCGGGGGCTACAACATTGATGAGTTGCTGCCGCGGGCCAGTCCAGAGGCGGCACCGGCAAATATGGCTCGTCTTTTGGTGGGCTCCGAGGGCACCCTTGCGATATCAACCCAGATCACCCTAGGGCTTCATCGGATACCTTCCCACCGAGTGCTCGCAGTTTGCCATTTTGACTCGTTTTATGAAGCGATGGATAGCACACGCCACATAGTGACACTTAACCCTACGGCGGTGGAGTTGGTTGATAAAACCATGATTGAACTCTCCCGTGATATTCCTATGTTCCGAAAGACTATTGATCAATTTGTCCGTGGCACGCCGGACGCATTGTTGTTGGTGGAGTTCGCCGGCGAAGATCACCAGCGCCTGTTGCTGGATTTAAAACACCTGGAAGAGTTAATGGCGGATTACGGCTTTCGCAGCCGCATGACCGCTATCGTAGATCCCACCCAGCAACGGGCCTTGTGGGAGGTTCGCAAAGCAGGCCTGAACATCATGATGTCTATGAAGGGTGATGGCAAACCGATTTCATTCATAGAAGATTGCGCCGTACCTCTAGAGCATCTTGCGGATTACACAGCGAGGTTAACGGAGGTATTTTCTAAGCATGGCACCACCGGCACGTGGTATGCCCATGCTTCTGAGGGCTGCCTGCATGTACGGCCGGTACTCAACATGAAAGACTCTAAAGATGTCCGCAAGATGCGGGCAATTGCTGAAGAAGCCTTTGCAATGGTCCGTGAGTACAAAGGATCGCATTCCGGCGAACATGGCGATGGAATTGTGCGATCCGAATTTCATCCGGTGATGTTTGGTGATCGCATGATTCGTTCTTTTGAGTCGGTAAAGCGAATGTTTGATCCAACCGGACTGTTGAATCCGGGAAAGATCGTAGACCCACAGAAAATGGACGATCGATCCTTGTTTCGTTATCAACCCCACTACCATACAGGGGCATCCGATACCGAGCTGGACTGGTCTGAGTGGGGAGGAATAGCAGGCGCGATCGAGATGTGTAACAACAACGGCGCCTGTCGCAAGCGCGATGCCTCTGTGATGTGTCCTTCGTACCGTGCGACCAGCGACGAGGCGCATGTAACAAGAGGTCGGGCGAACACCTTGCGCCTGGCAATCTCTGGACAATTGGGTCCCGATGCCTTGAGTTCAGACGAGGTAGCCAAAAGCATGTCGCTGTGCGTTGGTTGCAAGGCGTGTAAGCGGGAGTGTCCTACCGGCGTTGACATGGCCCGAATGAAAATAGAAGTCAATGCATTGCGAGCAAAAACACATAAACCGGGTCTGCGGGACCGGATCATCGGTTTTCTGCCGCGGTATGCCTACTATGCTCGTTTTACCAGCTGGGCTTTGCCAATACTCGACCGAATCCCTGGAATTCCATGGTTAAGGGAAAAAGTTATCGGGATCAGCCGACACCGCCGACTGCCACGATTTTTAAGCGACAGCGCTCTTTTAGGCGAACAGGTCTTCGGGCCAGCTCAAGGCAAAGCAGTTTTATTACTTGTCGATACCTTCACCTACTGGTTTGAACCTGACAATGCCAAAGATGCTATCGAGGTACTCATTGCCCACGGATACCAGGTTCATCTTCCAAAATCAGATCCTGGCCGTCCATTGTGCTGCGGTCGAACTTTTCTTTCAGTCGGTATGATCGATCAAGCTCGCGAGGAGGCCACCCGACTGACCCAGACTCTGAGCCCCTATCTTGAAAAGGGAATTCCGGTACTTGGCCTTGAGCCTTCGTGTTTATTAACCCTACGCGATGAGATCCCCGCCCTTAACCTAGAAGCGGCAGCCAACATCGACTTCTCCCAGGTTATGCTTTTGGAAGAATTTCTTCACCAGGAACATATCGCGGGAAATTTTAATCCACAATTTAAACCACTTGCTACACCTGAAGTGGCGATACATGGGCACTGCCATCAAAAAGCCTTTGACACTTTGCCTTCCGCTCAGGAAGTCCTGGGGTTGATACCGGGAATACAACCGCGCCTTCTGAAATCGAGTTGTTGCGGTATGGCCGGCGCGTTCGGCTACCAATCAGAAACCTATGACGTTTCCATGCGTATGGCAGAATTAGACCTCTTGCCGCAAATTCGCCAACTGGGAGATGACGCCGTGATCATTGCCAACGGTGTGAGTTGTCGTCAACAAATTACCCATGGCACCGGCCGGAGTGCTGTTCATTTAGCTCGAGTTCTGCGCTCAGCGCTCCCGGTTTAGCAAACATCTGGTCCAGGTTTCGACGATCCCCTGTTTTTCCCTAACGGCCACCGTCGAGAAAAAGAATCAACAACTTATCGGGAAAATATAAACCGCCGCGGCGAGACAACTGTCACTTATCGATATTTTGCAATCGCCAGTAGTTGCAAGTAGGCATTGATCTGGCTAGGCGAGCCCAACTCAAATATCCACAGACGCTACCGCATCTGGGTTTGTACCTCCGGCCCTGGACCTTATTCGCTCTGTCTTGAGAGCGGTTACTCATTGCACACTACCCCGCCGGCGCTCGTCCCTGCAATGCGGCCAAACACCGCACCGGCCGTCAGGCCCGTTCCGCCCGGATAATTATTAAAAAACACGCCCCCGACTAATTCTCCAGCGGCATAAAGACCCGGGATCGGACGCATGTCTACATCCAATACCTGGCCGTTGGTTTGAATACGCAAACCGCCGAAGGTGAAAGTAATACCACAGGTGACGGCATAGGCAACGAAGGGGGGCTGATCTATAGTGTTTGCCCAATTCGATTTTGGAATGCCCAACCCCTTCGTAGAGCGCCCGTCTTTAATATTAGGATTAAACGGCACCTCGGGATCAACACAAGCGTTGTAGGCATGTATTGTTTCCAGGGCATTCAAAGCGTCAACATCCTCGAGTTTTTCCACCAGTTCCCCTAAGGAGTTTGCGCTGACCTTGGTGACCTGCTTGATCCGGTATTCATCCCGTAACAGATG
>JABINT010000180.1 GCA_018698075.1 Acidiferrobacteraceae bacterium | reverse complement strand
CATGTTGACGGCGCTATTTCTTGGCTCCCTCAGTCAACATGTCCTTGCCGGCAATTGGTGGGACCAGGACTTTCAGAGCAGCCCGCCACGGTGGACTGAAGACAATGGCTCGGGCTCCTGGGGGCGTTTTTGGCACCACGGAAACAATCCGCATAACCCCTACCACTTTGGTGTTGTCGGTGCCGGCCATCCCATCCGAGCTGGAGGACAGAGTTTTCGCTTCGAGAAACGCCCGGGACAATGCGGTGGAGGAGATTGCGCCTGGAACAGCGAGCGTGTCGAGTTAGGTTCTGACATAGGAGATCAACCAGGTGACGATACCTGGTACGCATGGAGTGTCTACCACCAGGATTATCATTTCCTAGATAGCGTCGCACCTATTCATGGACAGTTTAAGACCGCAAACAAGGGCCATCAGTATGCGTTTTTCAATATGGATCAGAACCGGGGCATGGTTATCAATTTCGATGCGTTCGAAGGCTGGTCCGGCACAAGACCGCTAATTCCGAAACACCAGATCTCAAATCAATGGCATGATATTCGCGTTCATGCCAAATGGAGCACCGGGGCCGATGGGGTATTCCAGATCTGGGTCGATGGTGCGCTCAAGGTAGACCGGCGAGGTCAAAATGCCATCGATAACGATCCGATCTGGTTTCGCTTTGGGATTTATGCACCGCAAGTTAACCGGGCAGGCAACAATTACAGTCAGGTGGTCTACTACGATGAGTTGATGCGCGGCAATAGCTGTCAGAGCGTCAGCCAGTTCATGGCTTGTCCTGGCGGTGGCGGCAGTACGGGAACAGGGTCAACCAGCAATGCCCCCGGCTCTACTGCCAGTCTTTTTGAGTCATATGTTAATGCCTATGGCGACTTGAATACCGCGTTTAACAATGGTCTGCAACCAGGTAAATCCAAAGCCGAATTTGGACAGTGGCATTATTGTGCTTATGGTAATGCCGAAGGTCGCACTAGTGCTGGTATTTCTTTAGATATCTGTGCCGCATCACTGGATAGCACAACGCCGAATATTAATTCCAATGTGGATGAGATGGAGGATAGCCTCAGCGGCGGCCGGTTTACTGATGAGATCACGACCGGTATCAGGAGTTTCTCAAGGATGGCCGTCTTCAACGGCAAGGTATTTTCGTTTAAGGATTACTATACCTTTAAAGCATACGAGGTTGCCGATACTCAAGGGCTGATGCTGGGTTTTTCAAAAAAGCAAAAGGCTGATGGCACAACAGATGATCCGGTGGGCATAGGGTGGCTTTTTGATAACGTGGCGTTGATGGTGGCGCAGGATAATTCGATGTTGGGTTACGATGCCAAAGGCATCTTTGATTTTGAAGACCCAAGCACAACATATATTGGCATAGGACATAGAAAAAAATTCGCTAGCAATATCACACTGTTTACAGATTTGATCTATGCGTATGGTCAAAGCAACGATGGTGATCTGGTTAAGCTGAGTGACATTCATGCGTTGGGGTTTGAATCAAAACTGGAGTACGTCGCAAACGGCACGAACACATTTGTATTCAGATTTGATCTGCCGTTGCATATCGAAGATGGCTCAAGCAGATTTATTGTTAGCCAGCTTGGCCAGCCGGTGCCGTTGAATATCAATTTGGTACCAGAAGGTCGCGAAATGCGACTGTTACTGGGCAACGACTTCCGGTTGTTTGACTCTTCGATGATCACAAGCAGGTTTATGTACACTCGCGATCCAGACCATCGCCGAGGCAGCAACGACTATCAGTTTGATATCCGCTACCGGTTCGAGTATTGAGTAGTAGCGTTAGTTGTTGCGGAGCAATTTACCAGCGCTCCCCAAAGGGTCGCAGATCCGACTCGAAAGTCCACGCAGACCTGTCCTGTTGGGTCAGTGCGAAAACGCTATTCGCAATTGCATCTGGCTTCATAAAATGATCATCGGCCTTATCGGGCATGCGTGTCCGTGTGCGTTCAAGGTCAATAATGCCATCGATGATCAGGTAGCCCACGTGAATCCCTTTGGGACCAAGGTCACGGGCCATGGATTGGGCCAGGCTGCGCTGCGCCGCCTTGGCGGATGCGAAAGCCGTTGATTGGGCACCGCCGCGAAGTGAGGCCGTGGCCCCGATCACCATGATATTGCCTTCATCTCGTTCGCTCATGCCGGGGATCACCTGCTGAGCGCATACCAACAGGCCGAGCGTATTAGTGGTCCAGGACGAATGCATTCCCTCAACGGAGGTTTCCATGATCGAGGTCCACTGGCCAGATCCAGCGTTATAAACCAAGGTATCGACCGAGCCTGCCCGATCATGGATTTGCGAAAAAACGGCTTTAATGGCGTCGGGTTCGCGAACATCGCACACCATGGGGATCGATCCTGGAATTTCCCTGGATAAACTGTCCAGGTAATCTTGGTTGCGGGCCAACATTACTACGGTGTAATCCTCCGCGCTGAACCGTCGACTGAGTGAAGCGCCATTACCTGGTCCGACACCGGCGATAACACAGACTTTATTCATGAGGCACGTTCCTTTGTAGCGTGACGAGAGTTGGGGATATTAAAGAACGTTCGCTTATTGTCTGAAGCTAGAGCTGACATCAGGTGTAGCGCCTGTCAGCGCGGTAGGGTGCAATATCAATAGCGGGCGTTTTTTTGGTAATCAGCGCGCTGATGATTTTACCCGTGGTTGGGCCCATGGTTACGCCTAACTGCCCATGACCCACCGCCAACCAGGTATCTGCTACGCCCGGTGCCGGCCCGATGACTGGCAGGGTGTCGGGCATGAAGGGACGGGCTCCCATCCATTGCGAGCCGTGGGTATGGGTAAGCCCGGGGAAAAGATGGCGTTGGGCTTTTTCGACCAACACCTCGGCGCGCCGGTAGTTGGGCAAGGCATCGAGTGGTGCGATCTCTACAGTGCCCGCAATACGCAGCCCACTTTCTAGGGGTGTATTCACAAAGCCACCACTGGCGTAAACCACGGGCCGGGAAAGTGAGACACCACTATCTGCGATGTCGGTATGGTAGCCATGCAGTGGCGCCAGCGGAATACGGATACCCAGATCAGAAAGCAAAGTGGTGGCCCAACAGCCAGCCGCAATAACCAGTTTATCCACATCGAGCTGTGACCCGTCGAGCAGATGCAAGCACTTGGCCTTGGCTGACCCCATTTCGATACGCTTAATATCTGCGTTGATGATCTCGCCCCCCAACTCAGAAAAATACTCAGAAAGTTCACGAGTGAGTCGTTGTGGGTCGGTGAATGAACGCCAGCCATGCGCAATCAGGCCGAACTTGCCGTGGGTATCGACATCGGGCTCCAGGTTACGAAGCGTATCGTCATCCAGTTCAGTTATCTGGTGACCTTCATTGGCGCGTAACTGCCAGCTGAGCCGGTCGGTATCGTATTGCTGGCGGCTGTCATAAAGGTAGAGTACTTCGTTTTTGCCCCAGATGTTCTGTATATCAGCCGCTTCAATAACATCGTCAAAATCATTTTGTGCGTGGGCAGTAATGGCGCCCAGGTGATGGCAGATCTGCGCTACCCGGTGCGCCCGGGCATTCAGTAAAAAGCGCGCCAGCCATGGCAGGGCAGTGGGTAAATGACCGGGGCGGATCGCCAGCGGGCCTTCGGGATTCAGCAGCCACCCGGGCAGTTTTCCCATAACGCCCGGTTTGGCAAGTGGCACAATCTCACTGACGGCCAGCAGCGCACAGTTGCCAAACGTTGCCTGGCCGCCGATGCTGCCACGCTCAATCAGGGTGGTGGCAACGCCTTCACGCTGCAGAGCGAGCGCACAGGATACGCCGATGATGCCGCCACCGATTACGGTGACTTCAGCCAATTAACGCACCCCCGTTTACCATAGCCTGAGTCAGTCGACCCCCTCGACAATGCGCAGGTCGCGTACAACTCCGCCATCCAGTGCTTTGAGAGCCTCCTGGTAGGCAGGTGATTCATAGGCTGCAAGCGCCTGTTCATAACTGTCGAATTCGACCAGCACGGTTCGTTCAGCAACCGCGTCTTCTTTGGACTGTACTTGTCCGCCGCGCACCAAAAAGCGCCCGCCATTATTTTGCACGGCCGTCCCCGCTAGCGCGACATAAGCTGCGAGCTTATCTGCATTTATGATCTCACGGTAGGCCGACATCCAGTATCCCTT
>JABINT010000198.1 GCA_018698075.1 Acidiferrobacteraceae bacterium | reverse complement strand
GATCCAACGCTGCCCGCCACTCGCCGCGGTAAACCAGGTCGTTCCATTCGGGGATCAGGTTATCTACCGGGCATCCATCAGCCGACTGACAAAAGGGCACCCCGCAATCCATGCAGCGGGCACCTTGGGTCTGCAAATCGGATGCCGGCACCTGAGAGAAAATCTCATCGAAATCACCCATGCGCTCACGCGCTTGGCGGTAGGCTACGCTAACGCGTGGGTATTCCTTAAACCCGGTTACCTTACCCACGACTGATACCCATTCAAGCTTGCCCGATCAGGCCGAAGCCTGATTCACAACACTCTCCGGAGGATCAGTCAGCTCGGCCTCTTCGCCCTGCACCGCACGCTGAGACAGCACCCGCTTGTAGTCGCGGGGCATGACTTTCACAAAAGTGGTCAAAGCCAACTCCCAGTTGGCGATCAGGTCGGCGGCTACGGTTGAGCCCGTCAGTTGGTGATGCTCGCGCAACAATTGCTGGAGCTCGGACACATCGTCCATGCTCTCCAGGGGCTCGAGATCCACCATGTCCTGATTACAGTTCATAGCAAACACCTCTCGGTCCGGTGCTAGAACATAGGCAATACCCCCGGACATCCCGGCCGCAAAGTTACGACCCGTCGGACCGAGAATCACCACTCGTCCACCGGTCATATATTCGCAGCCGTGGTCTCCCACACCCTCGACCACGGTCCACGCTCCGCTGTTGCGAATTGCGAAACGTTCGGCCGCCGCGCCGCGAAAAAACGCACGCCCACCGGTTGCACCGTAGAGCACTACATTGCCAACAAGAATATTGTGCTCGGGCACAAAACTACTTTCAGGCGGTGGATAGACCACGATATACCCGCCCGAAAGCCCCTTGCCTACATAATCATTGGCGTCGCCAACCAACTCCAGGGTCACACCGCGGGCCAGCCAAGCGCCGAAACTCTGTCCTGCCGACCCACCAAAGCGGGCATGAATGGTGTCATCTGGCAGGCCAAACTCACCCCAGCGTTTGACGATCTGGTGGCTCAGCAAAGTGCCCACCGTGCGATGGGTATTGTTGATTGGCAACTCGAATTCCACACGCTCGCCCTTCTCCAATGCCACCTTGCTGAGTCTGATGAGGTGGGTATTGTCCAAGGCTCTGTCGAGCCCGTGATCCTGGGAAGTTTGGCAGTAAACACCGGTGTCCTCACGAGGCTTTTGTGCCGGCGCCAGCAGCGGCGCGAGATCAATGCCGCTGGCTTTCCAATGTGAGACGGTCGAATCGAGCTCGAGCACATCGACACGACCAATCATCTCGTTGAATGTTCTAAAACCCAGCTGGGCCATAATCCCCCGCGCCTCTTCGGCCACCAGAAACAGATAATTCACTACGCTTTCTGGCCGTCCATGGAACTTTTCACGCAAGAGTGGATCCTGGGTTGCAATTCCTACCGGGCAGGTATTGAGGTGGCACTTGCGCATCATGATGCATCCAAGCGCGATCAAAGGGGCAGTTGAAAAGCCAATTTCCTCAGCGCCGAGTAGTGCCCCAATCACCACATCCCGACCTGTTTTGATCCCGCCATCGGTCTGCAAGACGACCCGACTACGCAAATCGTTCATCACCAGTGTCTGGTGTGTCTCGGCGATGCCAAGCTCCCAGGGCAACCCGGTGTGCTTGATGCTGGTCAATGGCGACGCACCGGTTCCACCGCTATCACCGGAGATCAGGATGTGATCGGCATGCGCTTTAGCAACCCCTGCGGCGATAGTGCCTACGCCAACTTCTGAAACCAGTTTGACGCTGACTCGGGCATCCGGATTGGTATTTTTAAGATCATAGATCAGTTGAGCGAGATCCTCGATGGAATAGATGTCATGGTGCGGTGGCGGGCTGATCAGGCCAACCCCTGGTGTGGAATAGCGGATCCGGGCGATGTTTTCATCAACCTTAGTACCCGGCAATTCACCGCCTTCACCGGGCTTGGCGCCCTGGGAAATCTTGATCTGTATTTCGTCTGCGTTGGAAAGATACCAGGCGGTAACCCCAAAACGACCCGAAGCCACCTGCTTGATCGCCGAGCGCTTGAGATCACCGTTGGCAAGTGGCTGGAACCTCTGAGGATCCTCACCACCCTCCCCTGTATTACTCTTACCGCCCAGGCGATTCATTGCAATCGCGAGCGTTTCATGGGCCTCGGGAGAGATGGATCCAAAACTCATGGCGCCAGTACAAAAACGCCGCACGATGTGGGCTGCAGGTTCAACCTCGGACAGCGCCACCGGCGCACCGGCTACACCGGCCCGAAAAGACATCAGTCCGCGCAATGTGCAGCGACCGCTGGCTTCAGCGTTAATCGTATTGGCAAAATCCCGATAGGCCGATTTACTGTTTTGTCCAGCGGCCCGCTGCAAACTGGCTATGGCCTGGGGCTCCCAAGCGTGTTTACGGCCGCCAGCGCGCCAGTGATATTCGCCAGGATTGGGCAAGCCCGCAACATTAGCCGAGGTAGTTCGTGGAAATCCCAACTCGTGACGTCGCAGGATCTCCTGCGCCAGCACATCAAAACCCACGCCTTGCAGACGGCTTGCGGTGTCAGTAAAGCACAAATCGATGACTTCGCTTTGCACACCGACGGCCTCGAATATCTGTGCACCTTTATAAGACTGCAGGGTCGAGATCCCCATTTTTCCCATCACCTTGAGAATACCTTTAGCGACACCTTTGCGATAGGCGTCGAGTACTGCGGCATCATCAGGCAGGGCCTTGGGATCCAGTTTGCCGTCGCGACGCGACTGCCATAATGCCTCCAGTGCGAGGTAGGGATTGATCGCGTCAACGCCATAGCCGATCAGCAGACAATGATGGTGCACCTCGCTGGCCTCCCCGGTTTCAACCACCAGGCCGACGCGGGTACGCTTGGCTGTCCGCACCAGATGCTGGTGCACAGCTCCTGCCGCCAGCAGCATACTGGCTGCCGGGCGATCCGCGCTCAGGGCGCGATCCGACAATACCAGCACGTTGATACCTGCATCAACTGCCGACTCTGCCTCCTCACAAATCCGACCTAATGTCGACAACAGCCCGATTGCCCCAGATGACCGATCGAAAGTAATGTCAATTACCTGGCTACGCCACCCGCGATAATCCAGCTGGGCAATGGCAGCCAATTCCTCATGGGTAAGTATCGGGTGAGCCACCCGCAATCGATGGCAACTCTTTGCGACTGGGCTCAGCAAGTTTTGTTCGGGCCCGATATAGCATTCCAAAGACATAATGACGTCTTCACGAATGGAGTCGATCGCCGGATTAGTTACCTGTGCAAACAGTTGTTTGAAGTAATCGTAAATCAATCGCGGCTGATCAGAGAGGCATGCCAGAGCTGAGTCATTACCCATAGAGCCTATCGGGTCCCGTTGCTCATGGATCAGTGGGATCAACATGAAATGCATAGTTTCCAGCGTATAGCCAAAAGCACGCAGGCGGGGTACCAGTTGGGCGCTATCCAACCCGGCAACCCCACTCGCTACAGGAAGCTCACAAAGATCGATACGCTGTTCTTGCAGCCACCGGGCATAGGGTTGCCGTGCAGCGAATTCGGCTTTGAGCTCAAGATCGGGAACAAGCTCTCCTTTTTCAAAATCTACAAGAAACATTCGCCCGGGCTGAAGTCGGCCCTTCTCACGTATCTTGTCAGGCTCGATCGCTAAAACTCCTACCTCACTCGCCATCACCACACGATCATCTGTGGTGACATAGTACCGACTTGGCCGCAGACCATTACGGTCGAGCACTGCGCCGATATAGCGTCCATCGGTAAAAGTGACTGATGACGGCCCGTCCCAGGGCTCCATCAATGTCGAGTGATATTCGTAAAAGGCACGTTTAGCCGCATTCATCGATTCATGCTTCTGCCACGCTTCAGGCACCATCATCATGATGGACTCCTGTAACGTTCGACCCGTCATCAGCAAGAATTCCAGCGCGTTGTCAAAACCACTGGTGTCCGAACAATCGGGCTCAATCACCGGGAAGATCGACGCAAGATCGTCCCCGAACAAATCACTATGCATTACGCCTTCACGCGCCCGCATCCAGTTTCGATTACCCCGGAAGGTATTGATCTCTCCGTTGTGTGCCATCAATCGCATGGGGTGCGCTCGATCCCAGCTTGGAAATGTATTTGTGGAGAATCGGGCATGCACCATGGCCAAATGACTAACGTAGTCTGGCTCTTGCAGATCCGGGAAATAATCCATTAATTGCAAAGTGCGGAGCATGCCCTTGTAAATCATGACTCGGGTCGAGAGTGAGCAAACGTAGAACATTTTGCCCTGCGCCAGATTCTCTGCGGTCCGCAGTTGATGGCTGGCCTGTTTTCGAATCAGGTACAGCTTGCGCTCGAAGGCATCTCGATTCAGGCCATCTGATGCCGCTACCAGCAACTGCTCCATGTGTGGCTCGGATAATCGCGCGGCATCGCCCAGATCAGCATTTTCCGATGCAACCGGCACTACCCGCCAGCCCAGCAATTTCTGACCGTGGGCTTCGATCAATGTCTCGACGGCACACTTACAGTGATTCCGCTCATCAGTGTTTCGGGGAAGGAACACCAATCCGATTCCAAAACGTCCCGCTGCGGGCAAGGTAAGTCTCAACTCATCACGAACAACTCTGGCAAGGAATTCGTGAGGTATGGCGGTCAGAATTCCTGCGCCATCACCACTGTTGGGCTGGGCGCCAACACCTGCCCGATGCTCCATGCTTTTCAGCATCGCATAGGCATCTTCAACAATGCTTCGACTGGCGGTGCCGCGGATATGCGCAACGAAGCCCACACCGCAGCTATCATGCTCGAAAGCCGGGTCATAGAGCCCTTGGGGGCGGGTTGGTCGTTTGCTCATCAGGGGTTTACCCCTCCTATCAATAGGCCGCAGATTTCCCAGGGCGCACGAACCCGTCTCGCGCGTTTCCCGGCAGTGACGCGCATGGCTCTAGGAGGGCTAATCGACCAACAACCGTACAGGAGGCAAATGCCGTCTTGTTCAGCCAATACCAGCGCAACGGCCGAACAAGTATAGCGACAGGCAAAAACAGGTTCAAACCGTTTGACTTTATGGTCAGGGCAAATTTGGCTGATATCAGCTCGTATTTGCCCCTGATTGGTGCAACCCGCCCTGCTTGAAAGCAAAAACAAACACTATGTGGCTCTGAGCGATTACCTCAGAGCTATATTTCGGTCGAAAAAAAAGGGGTTGGATTATCCTGCGCGTAGACGAAGACTTGAGCTAATCAGAGAATCCGCTCAACACTTCGTGCAGTAGCGCGTCAGGGTAGTCAGATACCAGTCGTGCCCGACCTATTGCTTCTAACAATATCAAACGCACCCGGCCACCACTGACCTTTTTATCGACTTTCATGTGTCGCAGGTAGTCGGCTGGACGCATTCCAACGGGTGGATCAATGGGTAGTCGGGCTCTCGTCAACAACTCGCGAATACGATCGCATTGCGCCTTATCCAGCCATCCCATCTTCTGCGACATAGTGGCTGCCATGACCATCCCTGCCGAAACTGCCTCGCCATGCAACCAGTTACCGTATCCGGTTGCAACCTCAATCGCATGACCAAAGGTGTGCCCCAGATTCAACAACGCTCGCTCGCCAACTTCCTTCTCGTCGCGGGCGACCATCTGAGCCTTGTGACGACACGATTCGATGATGACGTATTCGAGCACTTCCTCATCATAGGCCAACGCTTTTTCGATATTGTCCTCTAACCAGGAGAAAAAGAGCTCGTCACAAATCAGAGCGCACTTGATAACCTCGGCGAGGCCTGCGGATAACTGGCGCGGTTCGAGTGTGGTCAGAGTTCGAGTATCCGACACGACGCACACCGGCTGATGGAAAGCGCCAATCATGTTCTTGCCCTGCGGATGATTAACAGCCGTCTTGCCACCGACTGCCGAATCAACCTGGGCCAACAATGTGGTCGGCAACTGAATAAACGCGATGCCGCGCTGGTAACACGCCGCAGCAAAACCCGCCAGGTCGCCGATCACTCCACCACCCAGGGCGATCAGCGTCGTGTCTCGGCTACAGTGATTATCCAACAAGGTATCAAATACCAACTGCAGGGTGCCTACAGTCTTGTGCTGCTCACCATCTGGCAGTATCTGGCAGCTGAGACGCCTGTCTTTCAGGGAGGTTGTTACCCGATCAAGATAAAGAGGTGCCACCCGGTCATTGCTGACAACGACGACCTCATCACCCGCCAGATAGGGTGACAGCAGCGCACGATCGCCGAGCAAGTCGGCACCAACGATGATCGGATAACTGCGACTACCGAGATCTACGTTCAGCGTTGCCAACGTTCTCTGATCTCGTTGCAGATATCCCGCGCCACTGCATGGGGCGAGCGTGAATCAGTCTCAAAAACAATATCGGCTTCAGCCCGATACAGCGGTTCGCGCTCTTGCATTAGCGATTCCAGAACCTCCCGCGGCTCCTTGTCGCTGTTTAACAGAGGTCGGTTCTTACTTGAGCGAGTGCGCTCGACTAGCATCTCGACAGTTGCATGCAGATATATCACCAGGCCATTGTGTCGCATGACCTTACGCACATCCTCACGGGCGACTGCGCCACCACCGGTGGCCAGGACAATGTTCTTCTTTTGTACCAGTTCGAAGATCATCTGGGCCTCACGTTTCCGAAACCCCTCTTCACCTTCAATATCAAAGATCGTGCTGATACTAACGCCGGTGCGGTCTTCGATTTGCTGGTCGGAGTCGATAAAATCCATACCCAGACTCTTGGCCAGCGCCTTGCCGACAGTAGTCTTGCCGACCCCCATGGGCCCAACCAGGTAGATATTACTCGCAGAAATCATAAAGCAGGCCTATTTTATATACACCCATCCGCCAGGCGCTGGCAGTATTGGGTCAGCCCGCGGTAAGCACGGGATTAATAATGCGTGGCGTCAGGAATATGAGCAGCTCCCGGCGATTATCAAGGATTCCCCGGGTTCTGAAAAGCACACCCAGTATCGGCAGATCACCTAGCACTGGAACTTTGGAAACACTTTCTGAAGTCTGTTGCTCATAGATACCCCCCAGCACCACGGTCTCGCCATTGTCCAGCAACACCTGGGTACGAACCTGGAGAGTGTTGATATTCTCTTCTGTGGGCGACACGAATGAGTCCTTAGTAACGAAAACGTCAAGGATAACGCGGTTATCGGGTGTGATCTGCGGGGTCACTGTCAAACTCAGTACCGCCTTCTTGGTTACAACGGTACCCTCCCCTAACGTGTTGGTCGTAAAGATCCGCTCCTGCCCCTGCTCAATATGCGCTTCTTGTTTATCCGCGGTCAGTAACCGTGGATTGGCAACAATCTTGCCATTGCCTTTCGCCTCCAGCGCCGAGATCTCCAGATCAATCAGTGCAGCCCAGCCAGCACCAGCCTTCGCCAGGGTGAACGCATAGGACGCCGGCGCCACCGAGCCGATGCCAGTCGCTGGCAGATTGACCCCCAATGATCCATCTCCACTGGCACTCACACCATCGTTGCGAACAACCGCTGTATTCGAAGTAGAGCCCGACCCGATCAAACTACCCAGGCCAGTATTACTGTTAATCCCAGTTAGGCCGAGCTTAACACCGATGTTACGGCTGAAATCCTCATTGGCCTCGACGATTCGGGTTTCGATCAGCACCTGTTTGACCGGCCGGTCCAGTTCGCTGATGAGTTTTCGAATCTCGCGGATTTTTTGCGCGGTATCCTGGATCAGCAACGAGTTAGTGCGTGAATCAACAGTAACGCTTCCACGGTCAGATAGAAGGCGGTTCTCTTCGGTCTGAACCTCAGCGACCGAAACATTGCCGAACATGGACTGTTGAACGTTGGGTTCAATGGCGCGAACCGATTTTAGGAGGTTGGCAATATCCTCAGCTTTGGCGTAATTGACCTGAATAAGATCTGACACCAGCGGCTCGAGTTCGCTAACCTGTCTCGAAGCTTCGAGCGTCAATCGCTCCTGGTTTGCTATCTCCTCAGCCGGAGCAATCCAGACCACATTGCCATGTTCACGCCGAGCCAACCCCTTGGTCTGCATGATCGTATCGAGCGCCTGATCCCAGGGGACATCCTGCAAGCGTAGGCTCATATCGCCGCTAACGCTGTCACTGATAACAAAGTTAAGGCCGGTTTCCTGAGCAATCTGCTGCAAGGCGCTGCGAACGGCGATATTCTGAAAATCAAAACTGATAGTCTTTCCCGCGTAGGTTACCGCCTCTAAGTCCTCGTCCCCAGCAAGGGGCTTATCTGAGACCTCCAAGGTAAAACGCTTACCCGACTGGATCGAGACAAAGTCAAAACTCCCTCGTGGGGTTACCACCACCCGAACTCCAGTCCCGGTTGAGAAGGCATCTACGTAGTGAACCGGAGTGGCAAAATCAATGACATCGAGTCGACGTTCGAGAGATGCATCCAAACTGGCATCATCAATGTCCAGCACTATCTCGCCCAGATGCTCGCGCACATTGATACGAGCATCGTCAATATCAAGTTCGAGGATTACCCACCCGGCGCCATCCGGGCTTCGACGAAAATCAACCAGTCCCACTTGGCCGCCGCTGTGCCGAGCTGACCCTGCACTATTGGAATCGGCAGGGCCGGGGGTTGCCTGGGCCGCATCGCCCGCTACTAGCGCCTGATCGATGACAAGCGTCAAGCCATCCAGATCGAGAACGCTTTCATAAGCGACCGGCGCAATCAGATTAATCACCACCCGCGAGCGCTGCTCGGTCTGCGCCACCATGACGCTCTCCACTGCGCCACGACCAACATCGATCACTGGGGAAGTCAACGCGCTGGCGACGCCAAAGAAATCCAGGATGATCCGGTCTGGGGCGCTGGTACGAAAAACACTGGGCTGAGGAAGTGGTGCCGAAGATCGGATGTTAATCTGTAGCTGTCCGCCAGGCAAAGCGGTATGACTGATAGCTGTCAGGACGATATCATCGCCGACAGCGCGCGCAGACGAAGTAATCATTACCAGCAGAGCGCCGCACATCAGTACCCCTAGCTGCCAGCGACTGGTTCTCAATACACGACTTTCCATGAGACCGAATCTACCTCAAATTCCATATGATTAGTGATTCACAGACAGCCGTGTCGGTCGAATTTCCCAACGACCTGTAGGCCCCTGCAATAGTTCCTCGATTTCGAGCGCACTCTGATCCAGGTCTATGGCAACGACCTTGCCGTTATTCTGCCCTAGGTAGCTTCCCTCGACCACGCGATGAATCTGGCCGTCTGGGACGCTGACTAGCGCCCAGGCATGTGCGTCTATCTGCATCGTGCCTACCAACTGTAGAGCATCGAGAGGAAACTTTTCCAACGCTTCGGCAACGCGACTGGCGTCCGGCGTCAGTGGATCAGGTTCAGGCTCAGCCTCGACATCGCCCTTGCCAAATACATTACTCGGCGCAAAAGGATCTGCTGCTCCATCGGCCTGATACAACACCGATTCCACAGGTAGCAATTCTGGCAACGGATCAACTCGTGGCACGGTATCACGGTGTACGGTCTGCACGAAATTTTCAAGATCAACAAGTGAGCGTTCTTTATCACAGCCGCCCAGTAACATAACAGTTGCCGCAAATAACCCGTATCGCCATCGGGGTTTGGCAAAGGATTCGTAAAGGCTCACTGTCAGATTTCCTCCGACAGGTAACGATAAGTCTTTAGGATAACCGAGATGGTCAGCAGTCCTGCCTCATCAGCAGTGATTGCCATATCACCCACCGTGACGATGCGGGGCATCTGCGCGAGATCACTGATGAACCCGGCGAGCTGATGATAAGAACCTGCTACTTCCATCCGGATCGGCAATATTGCGTAGAAATCTCCCAATTCCTCCTGCTGGGGATCAAACACCAGAAAATTGAGCCCCCGGCGAGTGCCGCCCTCTGTGATATCAACCAACAGCGATGGCACCTCTGTGCTGTCGGGCAACTGGTGCACCATGACTGCCAGTATGTCCTCAATCTGCGACATCTGCTTCTGATAGGCAGGCAAATTGACCACCATGCCTTTCTTGCTGCTGAAAGTCCTGCGCAGTTCGGTCTCTCGGGACTGTTCTAAGTCCAATACTCTTTGCTGATCCTGGATCAGGAAATGCCAGCCGCCAAACAATAAAAGGATAGAAATCAATAACGACATAGCCACCATGAACCATGCCGGCCAACTTGCGGGCTCTTGGATATCGAGCAGGCGCAGTTCGTCTGACCAGCTCATATCCCAAAACTCCTGGCGCAACTCACTGGTTAGCCGCCGATGTCTGGGAGCTCTCGTTAAACCTCACAAAAGATACCCACAGTTCAAACTCCTCGGTATCGCCGACATTGATCATATTGAGTTCTGGGCGGTCGAATGAGGCGGTATCGGCAAGACGTTCCATTAGCGCTGATATGCGCGAACTGGACTGAGCGACACCGGTCAGACTAATACCCTCAACGCTGCGCTGCAGGGAAGAAAAAAATATTCCTTCGGGAATTGTGGTAGCGAGTTCACTCATAGCGCGCACCAACCGTACCCGGTCTGCCTGTAGCTGGCGGATAACCTCCATACGGGCAATCAAGGCCTCTTTGCGATTCTGTATTTCGTTGACCTCCTGCAATTGGTGCTCAACACGGCTGATCTCGCTTGTCAGAAACTGGTTGCGGCTTTTTTGGTACTCGATGTCCTTATCTAGACTCCACCACACTGCACCGATGGCTCCTGCACTGCTCAACCAGAGTACAGCGGCAATTACTGTGGCCCGACGGCGCTGGCGCCCCCGCTGCTGTTCGCGCCAGGGCAACAGATTGACACCGGAATTCAACCTGCCCCCCTGACAGCCAATCCAGCCGCCTTGATCATGGATGGCGCATAGCGTTGCACCAACTTACTGGCGCGAACCCCGCTCCCGGGCGCAAAGAGATCAGCCACGAGCGTGGGTACCCCGACCTGCGCCTCAATGAGCGGCGCAACACCGGGAATCTGACAACAACCGCCACAAATCAGCAGCGCGTCAACTTGCTCTAACCCGTTCCTCGCCGACAGGCAAAACTCCACGCCCCGAGCCGCCTCTCGCGCCATGGCCTGCCGGAATGGTCCAAGAAGATCATCTTCGTAATTCTGGGGAAGATCGCCGGTGCGCTTAAGCGCTTCAGCTTCCCGGTAATCGATGCCGTAACGCGAACGGATATTCTCCGTCAGAATCCGACCTCCAAAATTCTGATCACGACTGTAGATGACATTACCATCCAGAAAAAGATCCAGCCGCGTGCTCACATCTCCGAAATCCATTAGTGCAATAGCTCTGCCTTCCAGTGATTCTCCCAGAGTTGCAGCGACAAACTCGAAACTGCGCTCCATCGCAAACAAGCCCACATCGACGATCACCGCACGCAACCCCGCGAGCTCCATCACTGCTATGTAATCCTCAACGATTTCTTTACGGCAAGCAGTGATCATGACTTCATCATCGCTGCCCGAGCGAGCGCCGCCGGTGACCCGGTAATCCAGGTTTATCTCGTCTAACGGATATGGAATCTGCTGCGTTGCCTCAATCATGACCTGCTCTTCCATCTCGCGATCGGTCAGATCCGCCGGTAAAGTGATAGTACGGGAAACGACATGGGTTTGTGACACCGCTACCACAGCATTCCTACGAGCACTGCGCGAATTACTGACTGCCCGGCGCACGGCTTCGCTGGTCGCTTTGAGATCACTGATACCATGCTCAACCACCGCATGTTTTGGCAGGGGCTCCAAAGCACAACGGTCGGCGCGATAACCGCCACGAACGGCAGACATTTCCAGCACTTTCACCGCGGCACTGCCAATATCGATGCCTAGTGCCTGGCGTTTGCGTCGACCAAAAAGACTCATGTCCCAAGCCTGGGCAAATCGACTCGATCAGACACTCCCGGTGCCGGATAAAGGTTTAATGCGCTAACCAAATCCCTCATGTCCACAAGTCTAACCCGGCCTGTCATACGATCAACTCCTTCCATCGATCGAAGTTCGGCTCCAGCGGAAGATCCGGTTTTCGGCCGGCGTTTGATAAAATCCCCACCAACCTGTTTCTCGCCCTTAATCGGCGAGGTCTTTTGCGGCTATCCTTATGTCGATTCGCGCTGTTATCTGGGTATTTGTTAGCCTCATGCTAGTGGGAATCCTCACACTGTCCGGTGGGCTAGCAATTGTCCTGCCTGATCTCCCCCCGACCAGCAAAGTGCGGGATATCCGCCTCAAGGAACCACTACGGGTATACACAACCGACGGTCGGTTGATGGGCGAATTCGGTGACCAACGACGTATTACCATTCCGATCGAAGAGGCGCCGGACCTGCTGATCAAAGCAATACTCGCTGCTGAGGACGATCGGTTTTTTCAACACCACGGTGTCGATTTCTCGGGAGTGCTACGCGCGGTTATCGCTAATCTGAAATCCTTGGATAGCCGTCAGGGCGCCAGCACCATCACCATGCAGGTAGCCCGTAATTATTTTCTATCGCGAGAGAAAACCTATAGCCGCAAAATCAAGGAAGTACTGCTGGCTTTCCGACTAGAACGAGAACTCACCAAGGCAGAAATCCTCGAGCTTTACCTGAATAAGATTTTTCTGGGTCATCGGGCATACGGTTTCCAGGCGGCTGCCTCGATCTACTACAACAAACGCCTATCGGAGCTGTCTCTGGCTCAATTGGCAATGCTCGCAGGGTTACCCAAAGCCCCATCACGCAGTAATCCTGTCAGAGACGCCGAGCGAGCGCTTGACCGGCGCAACTACGTGCTGCGCCGGATGCATGGACTGGAAATGATAAGTGACAGCCAATACGCCAGTGCACGCTCCGCCCCGGTCACAGCCCAAAGACACAAAGCAAAGATCCAAGTCTACGCGCCTTATGTCAGCGAAATAGTTCGAAAACACATGGTTGAACGTTACGGTGATTTGGCTTATCAATCCGGGTTCCGGGTCTACACCACCATCGACCCAACCTATCAGGATGCAGCTAACCAGGCCCTCACGACAGGGCTGTTGGCTTATGAAGAACGCCACGGGTATCGCGGACCGCAGGGGTATATCGACCCAGAAAAAATCACCAGCCGCCCTGAACAAGCAAAGGCACTGGCGCAATTCGATGCGCCAGTACCCCTTCGGCCCGTACTGGTACTTCGAGCCGGGGGAGACGCACTGGATATCCTGACGGCAAGCGGACAATCGGCAACCATCACTGTTGATGGATGGCGTTGGACGGGCCGAACTCCCTCTCAATTTCTGAACCCTGGAGATGTCATCTACGTCACCGGAGAAGACGCTTCGCTTCGCCTGACACAGGCACCCCTCATCCAAGGTGCGCTAGTCTCCCTGAATCCTGCCGATGGAGCGGTACTCGCGCTGGTCGGAGGGTTTAACTTCAAGCAAAGCAAATTCAACCGCGTTACCCAGGCGCTGCGCCAACCCGGCTCAAATATCAAGCCATTTATTTATTCAGCTGCCCTGGAAAACGGCTTTACAGCAGCAAGCTTGGTCAGCGGTGCTCCGGTCGTCGTCGAAGACCATATGGGAGGGGCTTGGCGCCCTCAAAACTATAGCCGTAAGGTGTTCGGACCAACGCGCCTGCGCAAGGCGCTCAGCCTCTCACTGAATTTGGTCTCGGTCCGCCTGGTCCGCGCAATGGGCATTGAACTGGTTCGCGACTACCTGGCAAAGTTTGGTTTTAACCGTGACCGACTCCCCCGCGGCCTCGCGCTGGCTCTGGGATCGGCTACGGTTACTCCTCTGGAGATCGCGCGTGGTTATACCGCATTTGCCAACGGCGGCTATCTGGTTGAACCCTTTTTCATTGCCCGCGTCGAGGATCCATCAGGGGATATCGTGGAGTACGCAAACCGTCTGATGATCTGCCCCGACTGTCCGGCCCCAAACGACGTCACCCATAGTGCTGGCCGGCGAACCGTCGACCCACGTTTCGCCCACCGGGTGCTGTCAGAAGAAAATGCATTCATCATGAATTCCATGATGAGCGAGGTTATTCGCAGTGGCACCGGTCGCGCCGCGCAAGCCCTTGGGCGCAGCGATCTTGCCGGTAAAACCGGCACTACTAATAATTATCACGATGCCTGGTTTACCGGGTATAACCCGGACATCGTAACCAGTGTATGGATAGGCTTTGACAGTCCCCGTGATCTGGGTTCACGGGAATCCGGCGCCAGGGCCGCATTACCTGTCTGGCTCAACTACATGCGGGTCGCGCTTCTGACCCGCCCCCAAGTAATGCAACGACAACCTGAAAAAATTATCAAGTTACGGATTAACCGGGACAGTGGCCTGCCTACCGACGAAAACGACCCGCAGGGCTTCGATGAGTTTTTCGTTACAGGAACCGAGCCCGAGGCTGACCCGTCACCGAACCTGCGCCGAAACACTGGGGCCAGCAGCTCGGACCCGGTCCAGGGGTTGTTCTGACACGTTTATTCAGCTGTCCTGGCTGGCGCTCGCCCCTTTCTTGGCGCGCTTCCCGACGGCTTTCTTTTTGGCAGCCTTTTTCTTGACGGCTTTCTTCTTGGCTACCTTCTTCTTGGTTGATTTTTTCCTGACTGTCTTTTTTCTGGATCTGGCGCTTGATTGGCTTTTCTCTTCGACCAGCCATTGTCCGTCGCGGTCGGGGCACATCGCTTTCCACCCCGTGGCCTTGCCATCCACCTCGGTCATCACGTACTGCTCCCGGGCCTTGCGGCTATAACGGACCTGAGCCTTGTTTCCATCCGGGTCACTCACCGGGGCACTGGCTAAATAACGGTGCTTAGGGTCCAGTTGGTCCTTGACTGTGAGTATCTCCTCGACCAACGGGGCACGGGTTTCGCGATTCCGGGGAAACTGACTGGCTGCCAGAAAAATGCCCGAAGCACCATCGCGCAACAGGTAAAAATCATCTACTTTTTTGCACTGTAAATGGGGCATCGGTATAGGGTCCGCCCGAGGCGGAGCCGGCTCACCATTTCTCAGCAGTTTTCGGGTGTTCTTACAATCCTCACCGGTGCAGCCGAAATACTTGCCAAAACGGCCAGTCTTCAGTTGCATTTCAGCCCCGCACTTCTCACATTCAAGCACCGGGCCATCGTAACCTTTCAGCTTAAATTCCCCCTCCTCTATCGCGTAGCCAGAACAGTCAGGGTTATTACCGCAAATGTGCAACTTGCGGTCTTTGTCGATCAGGTAAGCTTCCATGGCGCTATGACAAACCTTGCAGCGACGCGTGCGGACCAGTCGTTGCACTTCGGCATCTTCATCGAGACTCGCATCCTCAACATCATCTCCGGAAACAAGGTTTAAGGTCTGGGTACAGCGCTCCTTGGGCGCCAAACCGTAGCCTGAGCAACCCAGGAATACGCCGGTTACCCCATTGCGTATCTGCATATGTCGAGCGCAAGTCGGGCACGGAATATCTGTTTCTGTGGGTAGATTCGCCCGCATGCCTCCGACGGCTGTTTTTCCCTCGCCTTCGCCATTGGCCGCATCCAGCTTCTGAGTGAAGTTGTCAAAAAACCCATTCAGGACGTTCTTCCAGTTTTTTTTGCCAGTGGCGATCTCATCAAGGGTCTCTTCCATTTCGGCTGTAAAACCGTAATCCATCAGTTCGCTGAAGTTCTCACGCAAGCGGTCAGTAACAATCTCACCCATCTTCTGCGCATAAAAACGCCGGTTGGCAAGCCGAGCATAGCCGCGGTCCTGGATCGTCGAGATAATCGACGCATAGGTTGAAGGTCGGCCAATGCCACGTTTTTCGAGCTCCTTTACCAGGCTGGCCTCGGTAAAGCGTGCCGGGGGTTTGGTGAAATTCTGCACTGGCTCGAGCTGCTTCAGAGTCAGCCGCCGGCCCTTGGGGATATCTGGCAGTTCTATATTTTCCTGCTTGCCAGCCGGTGGTAAAGCACGGGTGTGGCCGTCAAAAACCAGAATCCGTCCCCGGGCCCGCAGTTCGAAATCACCGCAAGTGACCGTCAGGGTTGAACTCAGGTACTGGGCATGGGTCATCTGACAGGCAACAAAATAATTGCGTACCAGGTCATACAGACGCTGCTGATCAGTCTCCAGCGAAAGATTACTCCCCCGTTGGCGCACATCAGTCGGTCGAATCGCTTCGTGAGCCTCCTGCGCCCCAGCTTTACTGGCATAAACATTCGCCGAAGCAGGCAAATATTTCTCACCGAATTGGTCATGGATGTGCTGCCGACACCTTGATAACGCATCAGCGCTCAAGTTGGTGGAATCGGTACGCATGTAGGTGATTAAGCCAGCTTCGTACAATCGTTGGGCCAGCATCATGGTCTTCTTTACAGAAAAACCCAGTCGGGTGCTCGCCGCCTGCTGCAAAGTAGAGGTGATCAGCGGCGGATTGGGCCGTGACTGAGTCGGCCTGTCTGTGCGTTCTGATACCTGGTATGGGTTCTGGGTTAAAAACGCCAGTGCGGCCTGGGTCTGGGTTTGGTTCTGAGGGCGGAAATTCTCGCCATCCTGCTTAACGACCTGCAAGCGAAGTGACCCTTCGGCGCATTCAGTATCAGCAAATACTTCCCAGTATTCTTCTGGCAAAAAGGCACGAATTTCGCGCTCACGCTCAACCAACAGACTGACTGTAACCGACTGCACACGGCCAGCAGACAACCCGCGGGCGATTTTCGCCCAAAGCAACGGCGAAAGCATAAAGCCAACCACGCGATCAAGGAAACGACGGGTCTGTTGCGCCTCGACTTTGTGATCGTCGAGCGTGCCTGGATGCTCAAAGGCCTCATGAATTGCCTGGCGTGTGATTTCGTTAAAAACGACCCGTCGATAACGCTGTGGATCACCGCCAATCACTTCTTTGAGATGCCAGGCAATCGCTTCACCCTCGCGATCCAAGTCAGTGGCAAGATAGATTGAATCGGCAACAACGGCGAGTTTTTGCAACTCGGCGACCACCTTGACCTTATCGGGCAAAATCTGGTAGTTCGCCTCCCAGTTGTTCTGCGGGTCCACCCCCATACTCTTGACCAGATTACTGTAGGTCTTTTTCTTGCGGTAACGCGCCTTGACAGCCGGTGACATTTTTCTCGTTTTCGCCGCTTGGCGCGCACGCGCTTTGGGGTCTGCCTTTTTTTTCGAACCACTGACTGGCAAATCACGAACGTGACCAACACTCGATCTGACCACGTATTCGCTGCCTAAGTATTTATTGATGGTTTTCGCCTTGGCCGGCGACTCGACAATGACTAAAGACCTGCCCATAAATATCAAACTCGTTTACTGAAACCGTGAATTCCCATTTAGTCGACTCACCACTTAGACCTGTCGTAACTATCAGATCATGGCATATCGGCTCTCAACTCCGAATTACCGAACCAAGATTAAGCCCGCCCATGGCAGTCTTGTAGCGATCACTGAGCCAGTGCTCGCTGATGGTTTTTCGAAGCCGCACTTAACGCAAACGCAAATACCCGCCTGCACAACTGCGTACCAGGCCTGCCAACTCCATCCTTATCAGCATGGCGCAAACCTCGCTGATCGTCAAACCTGACCGCTGGGCAACCTGGTTGACACTGGTGGGAGCAAAGTCCACAACGTCAAGGGCCAGGGTGCACCAGAATGGTTGTTTTCCTGCAGGTTTCACGATTTCTTGCACCTCTTTCGACAGTGACAGATGCTCAACAATCTGCCTCGCCGACTCCACCAATTGGGCACCGTCACGAATCAACTGGTGAGGCCCACGGGAGAGCGGTGAATTGATCGAACCGGGAACCGCAAACACCTCACGACCCTGATCAGCCGCAAAACCCGCCGTAATCAGGCTACCGCTTCCTGGCGCCGCCTCAACGATCAGCGTGCCCAGGCTCAGCCCACTAATAAGTCGATTGCGCTGGGGAAAATGGTGTCGCCGGACGCCGGTGCCAAGTACAAATTCTGAAACTACCAGGCCACCTTCCGAGATCTGATGGGCAAGGTCACGGTGACATCGGGGGTAAACGATATCCAGACCCGTAGCGCACGCGGCAATCGTTGGGCCGCGAACCTTTAGAGCGCCGCGGTGGGCAGCGCTATCAATCCCAAGTGCAAGCCCGCTCACAACTACAATCCCAATCGTTGCAAGCTCACTGGCAAAATCATGAGCGGTTTCAACCCCCGCCGGGGTCGGATTACGACTGCCGACAATCGCGAGTGCCGGACCTTGCAATAAGGATTCATCCCCCTTGCAATACAACACCACGGGCGGGCAAGAGATTTCGCGCAACAACGCAGGAAATTTCCGGTCAGTCAAGCCGATCACCGAATGCCCTGGGCTGGCAAGCCATTTTACGTCCTGTGCCACCAACCGCTCACTACTGCGGCCACCAAGTGTCAACCTTGCCCCAGAACGCAACCGATTCTGTCTGGGCAAAACCGATAAGTCAGCGCTGAGCGCTTCGAGGGGGTCAGGAAAATGCTGGAGCACAACCCGCTTGATACTTTCAGGGAGAGTTGCGCGTCCAATACGCAACCAGGCTAGATTTCTTTCGTCCATAATTGGCCCTCCTTGGCCTTGTAATCAGCAACCGCGAAAACCCATCCGCTTATGCTTGCCGGGCGCTTCCTTGCCCCGGCGGAAATGTCAGGTACCGGGGTTCACTACCCTATCGTTGGGCTGGATCGCGCGCTCAACATCGCGGACCAGTGCATAACTCACTCGATCAAAAACCCGAAAGACCAGCAACTCACCGGAACGTCCCTCGGGCAGAGCAATCAATTCCGCCTCGCCGCTGGCCAGGCGTCGCTTACCCGGCAAGCGTTCGGCACAACCCAGCAGACGGGTATGCACCGTGTTCATGGCAACCGTGGGCAAAGCGCAACGATCAGCGCTAACCGCTGGCCGAACAATATCCCGGGTCAGCAGTAAAGTCCTATCCGGGTGCACCACCATGAGGATATCTCCGGGAGTCAACCCGTCCTGACTCCCAGCAGATACCACGACAACCGAAAATAGCCCTACTCCGCTAATCGCACCAAAAGTGCTAACGACATGTGCGTCCACGGCAACCTGCGGTACCTTTGGATAAAGATACGGCAAACCAATCACTTCCTGTCTGGAAATCAATCGATCACCAGGGCTCACCTCTTGAACACTGCTGACAATGGTCAATCGGGCGACATCACCAGGCTCATCCAACCGAGCTGTACCCAGATATTGAGCCGTCACCCCCAATTCCTCCCCGCTGACTGGATGCGTCAATGCGCGGTCTGGGCGAAAAATCGTGTACAACCCCGTTGCTGATGTCGGCAGATTCTGAGCAAAAAAAACACTGAACTGGCCCAACAAAACGTCGCCATCTAGACCACTGATGACACGACCGGCAGCCGCGGGGTCTACCTCATCCATCAGTAACGGGTAGCTAAGAAACGGTGTAATCGCATCCGGAGGAATTACGGCTGGTACTCGCGCTGGTGCCTCGATGCGTATCGCCGGACTGCGTTTCTCAACAGCCAGCACTTTAAACTGCACCGCAGCCTCTTCATCTTGGGGCGAAATAACAAGGGTTTCGCCCGACACCAGTTCACCGCGTTCGATCAATTGCGGATTTCGCACCAGTAGTTCAGGCCAACGCAATGGGTCCCCCCACAACCGCGCAGCGATACTCCAAAGAGTATCACCGTTCTCGACTGTATAGAGTGCTGGCAAAGGTCGCTCTGCCTGGACCGGAGCGCATACTGACCCGAGCACAAGCATGCAAAACACAAACCATTGCACAAAGAGCCGCCCTGCAGAGCGCTGTTTCAAAGCGTTCAGCATACCTTTTCGCCAGATAATTCCGTTAGAATCTGCAATCATTGCATTCATTCCTCGCCGCATCTATTGTAGTGTAGACAACAGTTGCCGTGCGAGCCAAGCGAACCAAGTCACAAACCCGGACCTTGCACTGAAACCATGGCGTTGCTCGATATTCTGGTGTACCCCGACCCCCGACTGCGAAAACAGGCCAGGCCTGTTGAGACCGTAGATCAATCGGTCAGACAACTTGTGAAGGATATGGCTCAAACCATGTACGCCGCACCAGGTATTGGGTTGGCGGCTACCCAGGTGAACGTCACAAAACGTGTCGTGGTGATTGATATTTCAGAGACCCACGACCAACTACAGGTTTTTATCAACCCGGTCATTTCCAGTTCTGGCGAAACCATTGAATCCGAGGAGGGCTGCTTGTCGGTTCCCGGAATCATCGAGCCTGTAACACGCTTCTCACAGGCCAACGTCACAGCGCTGGATAGCGACGGAATGCCCATCGAGTTGCATACCGAAGGACTACTGGCAATCTGTATCCAACACGAAGTCGATCACCTGGATGGCAAGGTATTCGTAGACTATTTATCTCAGCTTAAGCGTGACCGTATTCGCAAACGCCTCGTTCGCGAATCCCACTCGGAGCGCCCCACTAGCTGCGACAAAGAGAACGCGCCAGTTATCTGACAACAGTGACCCTACGCGCAGTTTTTGCTGGTACCCCTGATTTCGCAATACCTTCACTGGAGGTCATGCTCGATTCCGATGTGGAGGTATGTGCGGTGTACACCCAACCAGATCGCCCGGCTGGACGCGGCCGCAAACTGCGTGCGTCCCCAGTCAAAGAACTCGCACTGCGTCACGGGCTGACACTGCGCCAGCCAGCCGATCTGGATACTGAGGCACCGTACCTATCCACACTGGACATCGACCTCATGGTAGTTGTCGCGTACGGTCTGATCCTGCCGCGCGCTGTGCTGACGACACCACGCCTGGGATGCATAAACGTTCACGCTTCACTGTTGCCCCGGTGGCGTGGCGCTGCGCCCATTCAGCGAGCCATTGAAGCCGGGGACACCCGTACTGGCGTAACCCTGATGCAGATGGATGAAGGGCTCGATACCGGGCCTGTCTTAGCGACCGCTGATACATTAATCAATGAATGTGAAAACAGCGGATCTTTGCACAATCGCCTCGCAACGCTGGGTGCGCAAGCGCTTCGAGACCTGTTGGCTCGACTACATCAAACGCCCGTCATCGGCACACCGCAGGCTGCCACCGGAGCCTGTT
>JABINT010000197.1 GCA_018698075.1 Acidiferrobacteraceae bacterium | reverse complement strand
CTATATCGGGGTCATGATCGACGATCTGGTTACCCGCGGCGTTACCGAGCCTTACCGTATGTTCACATCACGAGCCGAGTACCGCTTGCAACTGCGAGAGGACAACGCCGACCTGCGTTTGACTGCGACGGGTCGTACTCTGTCATTGATCGGAGATGAGCGCTGGGCGTCATTTTGTGCCAAACGCGACCTGCTAGAAGCCGAACGCGAACGTCTGCAAAACATCTGGGTGCGTCCACAAGCTTTGGCGCCGGGAGAAGCTCGCCGCGTCCTGGGACAGGAACTGACCCGAGAGCAACGCCTTGCAGATTTACTGCGTCGGCCCGAGACTGATTATTCCAGCCTAGTACGATTGAGCGGTGCCGGCGAGTGTGTAAAGGACCCAGCTGTGATAGAGCAACTGGAGATTGAGGCGCGCTATGCGGGTTATATTGATCGTCAGCGCGATGAGATTGAGCGCCAACGCCGGCACGAGGACACGATGATTCCCAAAGATATGGATTATCTGTCGGTTCGGGGCCTGTCCCACGAGGCTTGCCAGATACTTACCGAACACCAGCCGCTAACCTTGGGCCATGCAGGCCGACTTTCCGGGATGACTCCGGCTGCAGTCTCGTTGTTGCTGGTGCATCTCAAAAGGCGGCAATTGCGTTCCGCGGCCTGAGACGGCGTGGTGATTGAACAGGGCCATCTGGCTGTGAAGCTTGCTGGGGCAGCAAAGGAAATGGGCGTGGCACTGGATGAACCTATATTGACCCGCTTTGTAGGCTTTGTGAGTCTGTTACGCAAGTGGAACCGCGTGCATAACCTGACTGCACTGACTGATGAGTCGGAAATCCTTACGCACCACCTGCTCGACAGCCTTTCGGTCGTGCCCTTTATTTCGGGCGTCCGATGCCTCGATGTCGGCTCTGGTGCGGGCTTGCCCGGAATCGCACTGGCTTTGTGTAACCCGGGTCAGGACTGGACTTTGGTTGAAAGCCGGGGGAAAAAAGCCAGTTTTTTGCGTGAAGTAACGGCGCGGCTGAAGCTGGATAACGTCACTGTTTTCGCTGGGCGCATAGAGGATTACCGGCCCGATGGAAATTTTGATACGCTTGTCGCGCGCGCGGTCGCTTCACTCGCTTCACTATTTAACATGACAGATCATTTGCTTCACCATCATCTTCGATTAATTGCAATGAAAGGTACACACCCCCAAGCAGAATTGGATGCGCTGGCACCTGCACAGCGTCTGGCAGCACGGGTGATACCGGTAACAGTACCCGGCCTTTTGGCACAGCGACATCTTGTCGTCTTGGATGGATTGCCGGGCGGCCCAACATGACCAAGATTATCGCGGTAACTAACCAGAAGGGCGGCGTTGGCAAGACCACAACCGCCATCAACATTGCGGCAGCACTGGCTGCTGTTGGGCGCCGGATACTGTTGGTTGATCTCGACCCACAAGCAAACGCGACGGTAGGCTGTGGCGTGGACCGGCGGCAGTTGGCGCAAACTGTTTACCAGGTGTTGCTCGGGCACAAGAGCGTGAGCGAAACCCTGGTTGCTACCGATTCCGGGTTCGACTTGTTGCCGGCAGAGTCGGCTCTTGCAGGCGCCCAAGCGGAACTGACTGGCCACGATGAAAACGACACTCAGCGGCTGAAATCATCGTTGGCGGTCGTTGGAAGTTATGACTTTATCCTGATTGATTGTCCGCCCGCTTTGAACATTCTGACCTTGAACGCGTTGGTGGCGGCGCACTCGATCTTGATCCCTGTGCAGTGTGAATACTATGCGCTGGAAGGGTTAAGCGGGCTGGATGAGACCTTTCACCGCGTTAAGGAAAGCGCTAATCGCGATCTGATGATCGAAGGCGTAGTGCGCACCATGTACGATGGCCGCAACTCGTTGACCAATGAAGTCTCCGCGCAACTTCGCCAGCATTACGGCAGCTTGTTGTATGAGACGGTTATCCCGCGCAATGTGCGCCTTGCCGAAGCGCCGAGTTTTGGCAAATCCGTGATTGATTATGATCCTCATTGTCAGGGGGCCCTGGCTTATCGTGACCTGGCGCGGGAGATGTTGGAAAAGGGCGGGACGTTGACACCCGCGGCCCCGGTGACGGCTGAGCCGGTAGTCATTTCCAACAGGAGTGACACATGAGCCCAAAAGCAAGGTTGGGCAAAGGATTGGATGCATTGCTGGGCGGAGCCAAGTCGCCTGCAAGCACGACCGACGGTGATCTACGCCAGTTACCGGTGAGCAGTATCCGCAAAGGGCGCTACCAGCCGCGCACCCGGATGGATGAGGAGTCTTTGAAAGAACTCGCTGCCTCGATCAGCGCGCAGGGGATCATTCAGCCGCTGCTGGTTCGTGAAACCGCCGGCGGCGCTTACGAATTGATCGCCGGGGAACGGCGCTGGCGGGCTGCACAACTGGCGGGGCTACTCGAGGTCCCCGCGGTGATTCGCCGGGTGCCTGATGAAGCGGCTCTTGCGGTTGGCCTGATCGAGAATATTCAACGCGAGAACCTCAGCCCGATCGAAGAAGCGACAGGTCTTAAACGTTTGTTGGATGAGTTTGGTTTGACACACCAGCAAGTGGCCGAGGCGGTTGGTCGCTCACGTGTCGCGGTCAGCAATCTGTTGCGGCTGTTGAAACTCGACCCCGGGGTTCGCGAGCATCTGGATGCTGGTCATATCGAGGCCGGTCATGCCCGGGCGATTCTGGGTCTGCCGCGCGAGCAGCAGGGGTTGGCAGCGCAGGCCGTCATGCAGCGTCGGCTTTCGGTGCGCCAGGCGGAGCAATTAGTGCGACGCATGCTACAGCCCGAAGGCGCCGACCAGAACAAAGCTCGCAAGCCAGCTAAAGGCGGTGACATCCAGCGTCTCGAGGAAGAGCTCTCCGAGCACCTCGCGGCTCCCGTACACCTGGAATCGCGTGACGGGAAGTCTGGCCGACTGGTGATCGGTTACAGCTCGCTGGATGAGCTCGACGGTATTCTGAGCCGTATCCGAAAATAGCCGGCGTCATTTCTCCCAGCGATCACTTGTGGCCGATACTCATGACCCTGCCGGCCTGATCGGGGCAAGGCAATGGCCGGTGCGCTGTCATCATGCGCGACAGGGTCTCGCTGATCGCCGGTAAAAAAGGCGAAGACCGGCGGCTTTCCAGGTCAACGTGGATCATCATCTGTTCACTGGTTGCGGCAAGGTAACCTTCGCCTGAGTGGAACATGCGCAGAAAATAATGAACGCGCTTGCTGTCTACATTCAGCAACTGGCAGGTCAGGCGAATAGGATCGCCCAGGCGCAATTCGCGCAGGTAGTTGATGTGCATCTCGAGGGTAAAGGTGGAGGACTTTTCGAGTTCCAGGTACTGTGGCGTGATGCCTATCTGCTGCATGAATTGGTCAACTCCGTGATCAAACGCCATCACGTAATAGGCGACATTCATGTGCCCGTTGTAATCTATCCAGCTCTCAAGCACCGCTTGGGTTCCCAGATCCAGTTCTGCCGTTTCAAACGATGCTGTCATGAGGGGTCTCTTCTTAAGCGAATTTTAGCCAGGGCATGCTCGATACCTTTATCAAGGTAGGCACCATAAAAATCCGGGATACTGGCTCCGATCATCGGCGCCGCCAGATGTTCACCAGAGCCATCGACGAATTCAACTGTCGGCACCAACATGATCGGACGCTGATCAGCAAAATGATGATGGGTGGTTGTGCTGGCATTAAAATCAACCAGTGGTGTTGAGCTGTCAATGCGCACTTCACGGAATATGGCGCGGGTCTGGTAAGCTGGGTCGATCGCCATGTGGCCGAGGAACTCGGCTTTGACCGCATCACAATAACGGCAGTAGCTGGCAGTATAAAAAAGCAGGATTGGCAGACCTTTTTGCGTTGCTATGGCGCCGTCCTCGCGAAGGTTTTGGGCGCTCGGCACCTCGCCGGCTTGCGCCAGCGTCGGGGTCAGCACAGCCAGGGCCACAAGAACCCGAAGAAAGACTGATAATCGCATCACGAAATTATATCGTCCATTGCTGTCGAGCCAGAATCGAGAGTTGTCGCTTGCTGTTCTGAGATGCTGTGAAGCAGCGTATTGATCCCAGGGTAGTGTTTTTTGCAGATGCAGTATTTGCCAGTGCCGTTAGCCCATGACTCTCCGGCTTCGAGTCGTGGCAGGAGATGGTCTAAATCAACCACTGTGGCGCCGCCCACTACATCGACCCCGCGTTCGAACAAAGGGTCGGGCAAACAGGACGCCGTTGGCCCGATCAGCGCGATATGTGCCGCCGGATTACAGCATGCCAGCACTTCATCAAGTGTGTCATTCATCAAGGTGGAGCCGGTGACCAGCACCTGGTCACAATCGCCAAGTCGAGCCGTATCAGCCGTAACCGAAAAATTACCTGCACGATCGAAAAACTGTCGGTCTTTTTCAATAATGGTTAGGGCCACGTTATGGCTCGCAAGCATATCAATTAGTGGTGGAAAAAATCCTACCATGCCAACATGCTCTGAGTGTTCGAGACGCGATTGACCGAATGGATCACTGGTGAGATCAAGAGTGAAGCCGCCGATGCGAAGCAGGTGCTGACTCAGCGCGTTAAGCGCGCCCAGGCCAAGCGCTTTTGCAAGAGGATCGTCTCCATCGTAACCGGCAATGAGATCAAGAATCGGCGTGGCTAGAATTTGAGCTGGATCACAAGCCATCAACCGGGAAAGGATATTATCGAAGCGTGTGTAGAAGAACCCGCAGCTGCCATCGGCGAGCATGATCATGCCAAACTTCTTATGTCGCCCAGCCGGGACAACCTGTGGCGGCCTGTGCAGGTGGGCCACGGGAGGGAGTTCACGACCGCGGCTTACCGTGGTGATCAGCTCAACGAGAGATGAGGACAGTGTCATGGGTTAAGGAGCGCAGGACGGTAGATGAGAGGCGTTATTTCGAGCATCCGGAGTCGCGAGTGTATAGCAAGTTTCGGCGCCCGAGCTTGAATGATACCGGCAATATGAAGCCGGGTGCCTCGCAGGATCGGATCCTTGAATTCTGGCTGGCGACCAGGCTGTGTACCGTACCAGCAACCAGCAACTCTACTTCTGTAACCCCGCCAGTGGTGAAACCCGCAAAATTTTGCGCCAGGTATTTCGTGCCCTTAAGGCGGGGGGATAATTCGAACCTGCCTGTATCGATGAACTGGGGGTTGTTCTCGTTGGCATGAGAGTTACGATCGAGCCGGCAGAACTTCTAGTCATTACATCCGCGCTTTGTCTCAGTAGGATAGAAGTCGAAAGCCTGGATCTTTGAAGCCGAGATTCAACCACTGCCGGCGTAATCCAGTTGCCGCCAGGCTTCAAAGACAGCCACAGCCACCGCGTTGGACAGGTTCAGGCTGCGATTGAATGGCCGCATCGGCAAGGTGACTCGTTGCGTTGCTGGCGCCAACCGACGTATAGCCTCAGGCAGGCCGCGAGTTTCGGGGCCAAATACCAGAGCATCACCATCCTGGAAGCGGCAATCACTGTGACGCTGCCGGTGGTGAGTAGAAAAAGTGAATAGCCGGCTCGGCGATATCTCAGCTACGAATGCGTCCATATTAGTATGGGTGCGCAGTGATACGGCATCAGCATAGTCCAGTCCGGCCCGGCGCAGTTGACTGTCGTCGATTGAAAAACCCAGCGGTTCTATAAGGTGTAAATCACACCCGGTGTTGGCGCACAGCCGGATGATATTGCCTGTATTGGGCGGAATCTCGGGTTCGTAAAGAACCACATGAAACATATCAGAGCGGCGTCAGGCGGGTTTAAAGACCGCCAGCAGAACGGCTCCTACGAGAATCAGCACAGGAAACTCATTGAACCAGCGGTAAAAAACATGGCCATGACTGTTCGCATCATCACGAAACCGTTTTACCAGGAGGCCACACCACAGGTGGTAGACAACCAGGATAATCACCAGAATAAATTTGGCCGCAAGCCAGAGACTGCCAGCGCCTATGCCGTAACCCAGCCATAACCACAGTCCGAAAAGGATCGTTAATACGCCTCCTGGTGTCATGATGCCAAAGTACAGTTTGCGCTCCATGATCTTGAACTGGGCTTGCGTTGCCGGATCGTTGGCCATAGCGTGGTAGACAAAAAGTCGGGGCAGATAGAAAAGGCCCGCGAACCAGGTGACCATGAAGATGAGGTGGAAAGCTTTTATCCAGAGCATAGGGTCGGTACAGCTTCTGAGATCTGTGTGCACACAGGACACGAGGGCGGCGACAGATTAACCCAATACATAGCCTATGAGTAACTCAACCATGGTATCACGCAAAAGCTATGAACTTTTGTCCGTCACCAGAAAGCGTTGTAGCAGGTCATCCAGAAAACGCCATCCGAGTGCCGTTGTGCAAACCCAGTCATCACTCTCCTCAAGCAGACCGTCTGTTTTGGCTTTTGTTATGACGGGCTGCAGTTGCTGCCAGGCAAGCCCGGTTCGCTGTTCAAATAACTCAGGGCTGAAACCATCTTTTAGTCGCAGTGCGTTTAAGAGGAATTCAAAAGTCACATCATCCAGGTTCACCGGCACGGCATTGTCGATTTTCAGGCCACTGTTGGCTTTGCCAAGATAATCACGCGGATGACGGGGCCTTGCCCAGCGGTACACGGTATCGGCCCGGGTGATCTTGCTGTGCGCTCCCGCGCCGAGACCAATATAGTCGCCAAATTGCCAGTAGTTCAGGTTGTGCCGACAACGTTTGTCAGGCACAGAAAACGCCGAAACCTCGTAGTGGTCAAAACCTGCCGCTGCCGCGCGTTGTTCGATTGCACAGCGTATGTCCCAGGCGGCCTCTTCGGTGGGCAGTTGCGGTGGATCAGCCGCAAACGCCGTATGCGGTTCAATGGTTAACTGGTAAAGGGAAAGGTGCGTGGGTTCAGCCTCTATGGCTCTGTCTAGGTCGGCGAGCGCGCCACTTTCATCTTGGCCTGGTAGGCCATGCATCAGGTCAATGTTGAAATTGTCAAAGCCCGCCGCGATTACGCTTGCACAGGCTGCGCGCGCCTGTGCGCTGTCGTGAACACGGCCCAGTGCTTTGAGCGCTCTATTGTCGAAACTTTGGACCCCGATCGACAGGCGATTAACGCCACAGTCCCGGTAGGCCCGGAAACGGCTGGCTTCGGCTGAACCGGGGTTGGCTTCCAGCGTGATCTCGGGCGTATTGCCCAACAGATGTTCTCTTTCGAGTCGATCTAGAACCCGGCCAATATCGGCCGCGCTGAACAGACTTGGAGTCCCACCACCGAAAAAAACCGAGCTAAAAGATCTACCGACCCGGAACCTGGCAGTCGAATCAAGGTCAGTCAGTAATGCGGTGATATAGCGATCAGCCTGCAGTACGCCGCGCAATGGGTGGGAGTTGAAATCACAGTAGGGGCATTTGCTCTCGCACCAGGGCAGGTGGATGTAAAGGGCAAGCGGTATGTCTGACGCTGGCTCCCTCACGCTGGCAAAGCACTGTTACGGGGCGCACCGCTTTTATAGTCGTGGGTCAACGCGGCGACCTCGTTGGCCAGGCGTTGCCGAGATTCTACTGAGCCCCAGGCGTTGTGGGAGCCGACCACCAGATCGGGCAGGTTATCCGCGAGCAAGAGGTGATCATCATCCGGTGGCTTATGTGTCAACGCGTCGATTCGGGCTGGGCCGATCTCACCAGAGCGCAGCGCGCCAGCCAGGTCAGCGTCATTAACAATGACGCCGCGCACAATACTCAGCTCGTCTCGTGTACGTAGCGCAGGCGTTGCAGTGCGCGACGTGCCCGTTTGTCTGGGCGCCCCTTGCTTGTGCGCATGGGTTGGGGCTGTAGGCGCAACTGGTATGCCATGGTCAGTCGGTTCTCACGACTTTGTGTATTTTCGAGGTAGGCGTTTGCGGCCTCGAGGGCTGAGACCCGTTTTTCAATCAGCCTACGGACCTCAACATGATAGACAAAGGCTTCGCGGCGTACACGCAAGCTATCGCCCACGCGAATAGTATTTGCTGGTCGAACGCGACGTTCATTGAGTAGTACGTGACCTGCCCGAATCGCAACGACCGCGCTCCGGCGGGTCTTGAAGAATCGTGTCGCCCAGAGCCAGCGGTCAATACGCTCGCCGTTGTCGTGTTCCATGCCAGACACCCCCGCGGGACCATTATACGGTGGAACGGTAAGCCGGTTTTGTGACAGAGGATGGTAAAATCATCGCTATTTACAGTTGGAGTGATTTCTTGAGATTGGCCGCACGCCTAATTTTGATCGTTGGTTTGTTGGTCGCCTTGCCTGCGAGAGCGCTCGGACCCGTCGATGGTGAAGCCGGCATGCTCACCTGGGTTGTCGATACTGATAATTACACCGACGCTTCAATTGATGCGGCATCTATCGGCGGCTATGCCGAGCTGTGGCTGGATCAGCGCTGGGGGTTTCGCACTGCGCTCTATCGCGTCAGCGAGGATGCCGTCAGCATGGCGCCGGACGAGCAGACCGTGGTCGATCTGAAATACCGTCTTGTCAGCCTAACCGATAACACCTATGTTGCTCTCGGGCTTGGCTGGGAACAGGATCGATTTGGTGCTGAAGGCGACACTTCCGCTGCCCGTGTGCTCATCGACAGCCGCATCGGCGTACTGGGAGCGCTTTACCTCTATGGTGAAGCCGGTTGGGCGCCGCAAATGGGCGATCTCGGGTTACGCGAGGATCTTTCTTCAATATCAGTTGAAACCGGACTTGTGCTCGATCCCTTGCCTTTTGTATCCCTGCGCTTGGCTTGGCGTTATCACATCACCGATTACACCGGCAGCATTACCGGCACTTCTATGCGCGAATCCAGTTATGGCGTGGTTTTAGGTGGTGGCATTCACTGGTGATCCCTGTTGAGTCAATAATCGACCGGCTTGATCGCCACCAGCCGGAACTTGTCGATAGTCCGCCACCCTGCCAGGCAGAGGTTGCGCTTATCCTGGGTGGTGCACCTTCGGCAAAGGATCCTCAGATGATTTTTATCCAGCGATCGGTCTGTGCTGGCGATCCTTGGTCGGGCCAGATGGCTTTCCCCGGTGGGCGGCGCGAGGAAAGTGATCTTCATGCCGGAGACGCGGCGCGCCGCGAGACGCTCGAGGAGATCGGCCTGGAGCTGGGACAGCATGAGTTGGCGGGCCGCCTGGGAGACCTGCGGGGCCGGCATGGTGGCCAGTCGCAGGACCTGCTGATTTCCTGCTTTGTCTTCGCGGTAGACAAGGTACCTGCGCTGACCCCCAATCATGAAGTTTCGCAGGTAGTCTTGGTGCCTTTGTCGTGCTTGTTGGATCCGAGCCTACAAACCCGGATCCGGTACGAACAGGCTGGTGGCCAGCGTTTCCCCGGTATATTTGTTGGCCAGGAAGATGAGCGCGTGATCTGGGGCCTGACCTACCGGTTCTTAGCGCAATTGTTTTCCCTGCTGGGACATACTTTGCCGACTGAGTGACAATAGACCGCGTGGTAGCGGGTTAGACCAAACAAATTTTAAGGTGACGTTAATGAAAAGAGCCGATGACAGGGGTGTTGATGAACTAAGGCCGATCAGATTCACACGATCTTTCAGCCGTCACGCTGAGGGTTCAGTGCTGGTTGAATTTGGCCATACGCGCGTATTGTGCATGGCCAGTGTGGAAAAGCGAGTGCCACGTTTTCTGCGTGGGTCAGAACAGGGTTGGGTGACCGCAGAATACGGCATGCTGCCGCGGGCGACCGGTGAACGAATGTCCCGCGAAGCGGCTCGGGGAAAACAGGGTGGGCGGACCCTCGAAATTCAGCGTCTTATCGGTCGCTCCCTGCGCGCATCGTTGGATCTGGGTGCGCTGGGCGAGCGTACCATCACGCTGGATTGCGATGTGTTACAGGCTGATGGCGGCACGCGCACAGCGTCGATCACCGGTGCCTGGGTAGCGCTCGCAGACGCTCTGGACGGCTTGGAACGCAATGGCGCGCTAAAAAAACCGGTGCCGCTGCAGCAGGTGGCTTCGGTCTCGGTTGGATTGCACGACGGAGTGGCCTTACTGGATTTGGACTATGTTGAGGATAGCAGCGCTGATACCGACATGAACTTTGTCATGAATGACACGGGGGGCTTTATCGAAGTGCAAGGTACAGCCGAGCGCGAGCCCTTCAGCGAAGCCGAGATGCAGGCCATGACTACTTTGGCAAAAAAGGGTATCGATGAACTGATGCTGTTGCAGCGTGTTGCTCGTGAGACCCCTCTGCTGTGAAGCAGGAGATCGTGCTGGCTTCGGATAACGCCGGCAAGCTAAAGGAGATTAACGCACTGTTGCATGCCAGCGATTTTGTTGTGGTTGGACAGGCGTCCTTAGGTGTTTCTGGGGCAGATGAGACGGGCGGTACCTTTATCGAGAACGCGATCCTAAAAGCACGCAATGCGTCCCAGTAT
>JABINT010000110.1 GCA_018698075.1 Acidiferrobacteraceae bacterium | reverse complement strand
GTTCGAACATCATTCACTTGGTATTGGCACGCACTCCTGAAGCTCCAGAAGGGGTTAAAGGGATATCGCTGTTCATTGTACCTAAGTTCATTTTGAACGATAAGGGTGAGCCAGGTGCACGTAACGATGTCCACTGTGTTTCGTTGGAGCACAAGCTAGGTATCCATGGCAGCCCTACTGCGGTGCTGTCCTACGGCGACCAAGGCGGCGCAGTGGGCTATCTTGTTGGTGAGGAGAACCGGGGCTTGGAGTACATGTTCATTATGATGAATCGGGCCAGACACGCGGTGGGTATAGAGGGTTACGGGATCGCTGAGCGGGCCTACCAGAGGGCTTTGAACTTTGCCCGTGAGCGAGTTCAGGGCCGAGTGGTAGGGAGTGTAAGTAGCGAACGTTCGTCAATCATCCGTCACCCGGATGTACAACGCATGTTGCTCGATATGAGAAGTCGTATTGAGGCCATGCGGGCGCTTTCACTATATACCTCCGCCGCTGCCGATCGCGCGAGCCACCACCCCGACCCTGTTGAGCGCATCCGTGGGCAAAGCTGGGTCGATATGCTGATTCCGGTCGTCAAGGGGTGGAGCTCCGAAGTGGGCAACGAGATTACTGCTCTGGCCCTGCAGGTGCATGGCGGGATGGGCTTTATTGAGGAAACCGGGGCCGCCCAGCATTACCGCGACGCACGGATTACCACGATATATGAGGGAACTACCGGGATCCAGGCGGCCGACCTGGTAGGACGTAAGTTACTGCGCGACGGCGGTAAAACCGCTGTACAGGTAATCAACGTGATGCGCGCTGAGCTCACGCAGATTCGTGGATCGAGCAGTGCCGATGTTGCAGAAATTAACGATGCAGTGTCGGAGTTGGTAGACAGATTGAGCGAGGCGAGTGAGGCATTGCTCGAACGTGCTACGAACGATCCCAGAGCACCTTTTGCAGCTTCGTTCAGTTACCTGATGCTCTGGGGAATCGCTGCCGGCGGCTGGCAGATGGCGCGGGCCGCTGAGGCTGCACAGCGTTGTCTTGAGACTGGTGATGGGGACAACGAGTTTTATCGATCCAAGTTGCTGAGCTGCCTGTATTACGCCCGCCAGGTTATTCCCCATGGCGAAGCCCATGCCCGTGCAGTGCTGGCCCCAGAGATGTCTTCGCAGGAGATAGACGAACTTGTCGTCTGACGTCAGGCGAGCTTTAGACCGTTGGCAACCGGTTGTTGTGGTTGCGCTAAAACCACAGACCCGTCCGCTTGGGGGAAACCCGTAACAAGACACTGCGAGCGGATCGGTCCGATCTGTTTTTCTGGAAAATTAATCACACCGATCACCTGTTGACCGACCAGATTATCTGGTTGGTACAAATCGGCGATCTGGGCGCTGGATTTTCGTACACCGATTTTGGGTCCGAAATCCACGTGCAGAATGTAGGCCGGTTTGCGCGCCTCCTTGAACACTTCGGCCGAGATGATCGTCCCCACCCGAAGGTCGACCTGCGCAAAGTCTGCCCAGCTGATCGTATCCATAGTTGCTCCTTTTTGGGTTGACCCGGTTCAGGTGACCCGGGGTAGCGTGATGCCCAGTTTCTCTCGAAGGTCTTGAATTTCCCCAATTGGTTCAAGTGCATGACGCTGGGGAATGATTTCGTCGAGCCATTGAGTAAGGGGCAGCAGTAGTGGATCGCTAAGATGCTGTTGCAGCAGGGTGATGACGCGGGGAAGGTGTCGAAGGTACGCGGGCTTATCATCGCGCAGGGCAAGCCGGCTGAAGATACCGGCGACTTTGCAGTGGCGTTGTACGCCCAGCACCCGGTACCAGGCATTGAAGTTTTCCGCATCCTCGAACGACATGACCTTCAGATAACGTCTTCGCATCGTGTTAACCAGTTCGGGGTTTAGATCGCGTCGTGCATCTTCCAGCAAGGAGACCACGTCATAGGCTATTGGCCCGATCCGCGCATCCTGAAAATCCAGCAGGCCAATTTGCCCCTCGGGTGATTCCCCTGGAATCCGCATCAGGTTATCTACATGGAAATCGCGCAGCACCAGGGTGGTGACCGGGGGTGGTAATGCCTTGAATATGGCTTTCCAGATCTGCTGGTAACGCTGTCGATCAGTTTGGGCCACTTTGGCACCTGTAACCAATGGGGCATACCAGTCCACCATCAGTGAGGCTTCGTCCATAAAAGCACCAAGGTCATACGCGGGTAAGGCGAGGTCCGAGGCTCTGGGTTGTTGGTGTAGCGTGGTGAGTACATCAATGGCATAACGGTACAGAGTCTGCTCATCCTCGCTGGCATCCAGCAGCGCAGTAAAAGTGTCGTTGCCAAAGTCCTCTACCAGAGCAAAACCGTTAACGTTGTCCACTTTGCCGATCTGTGGTGAGCGCAATCCCAGTGTCGCCAGGTGTTTGGCTATACGTACAAAGGCGTCGACATTTTCATTATCCGGCGGCGCATCCATCAGAAGCCATTGCCCGTCAGAAGTTGCCAGGCGGAAATAACGACGAAAAGAGGCATCCGGACATAACGGCTGCAAGCCAACATCAGCGAGGCCCGCCTGGGACAGGAATGTCCGGCGCAAGGTATCTCTGGTTGGGGTGTCAGTCAGCAAGGCTGGAAATAAAAGCGAAGTTGTGATTTGTCGGTATTACCTTAGAAGATACCATGCAGATGCCACTGGCCGCTGTTCAGGTCACGGAAAATCCAGGTTTTTATGACACTTGTTGTGTCCTGGTAGTAATCACGGCGCACCGGGTGGTCATCCCACCAGCCGCTGCAGATGCGCTCCCGGCAGTCCAGCCGCTGCAGCAATCCCTGGCTCGCCTGGACAGGGCGAGGGGCTTCAAGCAGCCACAAGGGTCGTTGTGCGCCGCCAGGCAGGGGTCCAGTTTCACCCGGCGTGCAATGGTGCCAGGCTTTTTCCGGCCTATGGTCAGCCTGTATGCAAATGCCATGTACGACTGCTGGCCCCAGCCGGCTCTGCAAACGCTCTACCAGAGCGCTGCCATCGTCGGCATCACTTTGCATTTCCTGAAAAAGGCCGCCACTGATTTGTGTTGCCCGGGTAAAGCGATGCACTTGTAGTGTGATCTTTGTTACAGGGCTAGTAGTTTGCACAGTTTCAAATGCTAACTGTGAAAGAGATAATAAATGCTGAGTGTCTCGGCAAGGCCGAGTGAGTGGTACCGGGATTTTCATCAGCGGACCCTTGGCGCCGGCCAGGCACCAATGAAGGTGTTCGACCAGAATGTGGTGTTGACATAGATAACTTTCCAGGCGCACCAGCAGGTGCTCGATAAAGGGAAGCAAAAACGGGGTTTCGATGCCTTCTGCCGGTAATGTAGCGCTTCGTGTAAATTCTGGCGGGAGTGTAAAAAAGGCTTGTGGGTCTGGAGCTTGACCCAACAGCTTATCCAGGCGGCCCACTATGCCTGGCCCCAGGCGCCGTGCCAGGCCATTGCGTGGCAGACGCTGTAGGTCGCCTATAGTCCTGATGCCGAGCTGCATCAGCAGTCGATGCTGTTTTGGATGCGCTGCCAGCATCTGTGCTGGCAGAGTGCGCACTGCGGCATTTAACTTGCTTTGGCTGCTAACGCAAATTGATTTTCCCGCATGAGCGCACAGCAGTGCACTGGCCGGTGTCGGCATCAGAGCGATACAAGGAAGCAGTGCTTTATCGGTAATCCAGGAGCGAACCTGCCCCAGTAATGATTGGGTGCCGCCATAAAGCCGTAAACTGCCGGCGATATCGAGCAGCAAACTGTCTTCAAGCACGGTAATGGCGGGTGTCCAGCATGCTGCTTTGATCGCAAATTGTGTCAGCTGTGCCTTCTCTGCCGCGGTATCCCGGGCTACCGCTTTGAGTGCAGGCGCCAGGGTCTGGGCCACGGCTAATGTCATGCCGGGGCGTACACCGCTTTTTTCTGCCTGTTGGTTTGGAGTAACTATTTGTTGCGTCTGGCCCTGTTGTTCATAAACTGCAATTGCCTGGCTATTGTTGCTATGTCCAAGAGACTCCAGTGGCAGGGATGGCAAATATATAGCGAGCCACAGGGGATCAGGGCGAGCAACTGGTTCGACAGGGGCGTGAGCCGGCAGTAGGCTGCGTACCAGGGATGGGCCGCTGCCAGAAACTTTCCTTCCAGAGGCGCTTTTTTGCTGATATACCCCCACTGTCAGGTCGACACGACCGATACGGTAGGTGTCGTTTGGCGCTGGACCAGCAATCCTTGGCGCAATGGCCCGCCACGACATTTAATAATGTCAATGTAAACGCCGTTCGCAGTGAGTCGGCAGTGCAGGCGTAAAGCTGCCATGCTGTGAGAGGCTGCTCCATAGCGATTTTGAAAGCAGATTCCCAGTGTCTGCCCATGCTCGGCTGCAAGTTGTAGTCGCCGTGTGGCTGCGCGCTGTAGTTTGCCCGACCAGAAAAGCACAGCGCTGCAGGCTCGGGAGCGCAGCGATTGCTCTGCTGACCACAATACATCAGTGCTGCCGGTAGCACGTATGAGCAGTATTT
>JABINT010000037.1 GCA_018698075.1 Acidiferrobacteraceae bacterium | reverse complement strand
CACTAGAGCATCTCGCCATGGCGTTCGCCCGCTTTGCTACTGGCGACGGCTTAAGCGAGAGTCGGGCCAGTGCCGCACGACAGGTCTATGATGCGATGGTTAATGAACCCTTCATGGTGGCAGGAACCAACCGCTGGTGCACGAATGCTATCGAAGCTGGTCGCGGGGCGTTCATTGTAAAAACTGGTGCCGAGGGCGTCTACTGTGCTGCGATACCTGAAGCGGGCATAGGTGTTGCACTCAAGATCGATGATGGTGCCCATCGGGCTTCTGAGTGCGCTATGGGAGCCGCGCTCTCAAAGATTCCTTGTTTGAAGGCTCTTTTCGCAGACTCTCCAACTGAGTTGATCAGGGCGCCGGTTAACAATGTGGTCGGAAAAACAGTAGGCGAAATCGCGCCGGGTCCGGCTTTACAGGAATTGATCATCACTAACCCGGGTTGACATCATTGATGGGGCACCCGGAAATAAACTTGGGCGTTGAAGGGCGCTTTTGGTTGGGTGAATTACAGCAGCGCCTGGAAACAGCGGCTTGCCAGAAAGTTCAGAATTCGAATCGGGGGTAAGTATCAGTGCCAATTCGCTGGCCTGGCTTGAGGCCAAGGTCTTGCATCATGCCAGAGTGATCCGGATCCATCCCTTCGCGGCGAAAACAGACTCGGACATCGTCACCCAGCCACTGGGTATTGAACACTTTCAGGTCTCGATCGCCTGCCAGGTTGCCCGACCCGCCATGAATGATACGGGCATTGAAAACCGCACAGTCTCCCGGCTCCATATCCCAACTGACGATATCGTAGTGATCCCGATTGCCTTCGATGTCGGGAAAAGGCTCGTAGGTTTCGCCAATCGCGTCCTTGCGGCCATCGCCAAAGTCCACTTGCTGAAACTGCTGAGGCCAGCGGTGTGAGCCGCGCACAAACTCCAAGGCGCTCTTTCCCTCGACCGCAACCAACGGCATCCAGATAGAGCATGTATCAAAGCCCTTGACCGACCAGTACGGCTCGTCTTGATGAAAAGGCGTTCGGAACTGCATGCCGGGGGTGCGAACGAAGACGGCATCAAAGAAGAAATTAACCTGATTGGTGTCTAGTACATCAGCGGCTGTTTTTGCAATGGGGGAATTTTCTATAAATTGACGGTATTCCGGGATCACTTGCCATGCCTGGCTGTCATAAAAGCAGGTTCTTCCTTGTGCGTCCCGATTCCAGATTCGGTGCCGTGGGGTGGGGGTAGTGATATTCCTTTCCAACCCCCGTGCGAGCAGATCGATCCAGGGCGCACTGACGGAGTTGCGTAGCAATATCACACCATCGGAATCGAACTTGGAAACCTGTTCAGGAGAAAGTGTGGACGATCGAGTCATGCCAAACTCTTTAAATGAAGATGTCGCGAGGTGGCAGGATAAAATGTCTTCAACACCAGAAGCGTTCAGTGGGCGGCGATTGTTGATCCGACTGCGACGCGATAAAGCTCGGTAATCGATTAACGGGTCACAGCTCGCCGGTGCTGTACGCCTGAATGCTGAGGGCGTGAATTTCTTTTTTCATCAAATCTTCAACTGCGGCGTAAACAAGGCGATGCCGCGACAGTGTATTGAGCCCTTCAAAAGTTTTGGAAACCACCGTTACCGCATAGTGTCCCCCGCCTCCCGCGGCGCCGGCATGGCCGACATGCAGGTGGCTTTGGTTTTCTATCTCTACGGATTCAGCCTGAAGACGACTTCGAAGTCGCTCCCTGATATGGTCGATGGTTTGCATGTCAGGTTTTGTCGTCTTCGCTGACAATGTGCCGGGAGATCAACAACATCTGAATAATACTGAAAGCCAGGGTTAGGCCGAGCAGGCCAAAGACTTTGAAGTTAACCCAAAAATCAGTTCGGATCTGGTCGTCCAGGTGTGCGCGAAAAAAGAAAGCGATATATAAGTTCAGCGTACCCGAGGCCAGAAAAAAGAGCCCCCAGGACAGGTTGACCTTTTTCCAGATTGGGGCAGGTAATGTCATCTTTTCGCCAAGGAGGCGCTCAAGCACAGTGCGCTTTCCCAGAAACTGACTCCCAATCACAATCACGGCAAAAAGCCAGTTAACGATCGTGGGTTTCCATTTAATGAAAACATCGTCACGAAAAATAAGGGTCAGGCCACCAAAAATTAGGATGACGAACAATGTGACCAGATGAGTGGTTTCAAAACGCCGGTGTCGGAACCAGAACCAGATGACTTGACCCAAAGACGCAACGATCGCAACGGATGTGGCCGCATAAATTCCGTAAAGCTTGTAGGTGCCGAAAAAAAGGATCAGCGGGAAAAAATCAAACAGCAGTTTCATGGCAGTCTTGGTCGGTAAAATGGCCGGCAATTATAAGGCGCGAAGTGCGATGAGCGTTATCGCAGCAAAACAACTTTGCCCAGGCACTTATTGATGGCTTGATTGAGCACCTGGCAATAGAACCGAAACCTGTGACCCCACTTTTCAGTTTCATGCCGGACATTTCCTGGTGAACATTGAACGCCAAGTCGCAGGCATCATGTACAGACACCTAAGCGCCCAGGGTGCTTTCAGTGATATGTCGGTGAGATTGTTTGAAATACTTCAGAAGATGCGGGGTCAAAATATTTTATATTTGGGCAAATATTGCGAGGGACTAAAAATTCCCTGCTTGTAAAGCTTTGATTATAAGAAACCAATGGTACCGAGGGTCGGACTCGAACCGACACTCCATTGCTGGAACCAGATTTTGAGTCTGGCGCGTCTACCAGTTTCGCCACCCCGGCATGATTGATTTATAAGGGTTTTTTTCCCTAAGGATTCCACTTCAGATAACGGTGCACTTTCAGAGCATTTTCCAGGAGTAAAATCCCCGAAATCCAAGCGGATTCTAGCACTAGCTCATATTCCGGAAACCACCCCCGAGGGACACAGTTTGTATCTAACAATCTCGGCCAGCCCTTTTGCAGCACACCTGCCGCCCCCACCTTATCTGGTAATAGGTATCCTAACGCGTGCTTACTTCTTCAAGACCCTCATCGGACAACGTAATTGGCTGGCTTTCCTGGGAAGGTATGCCGGTTGCAGTTGTCCGTAATCCTTCATCCGGCGGGCTTAAAGCTTGGTCTAGCGCTGACCTGGGTGACCCTTGGCGCACTGTAGATGTGCTTGATGTTGCCTCAGAAGCCCGCAAGCTCTCAGAGAATGATTGGAAAGCCGCATTTGCACGCTGGTTTGCAGACTCATAGAGTTCCTGCATCACTGAGAATGAGGCCCCACTCCAGATTTAACCGCTAGTCTCGATTACGGCCGTATGGGTCATACTCTGCAGGGAAGGCTCCCGGTACGGCGTCTTCAGCCGGTAACGGATGTTGCCATTGGGTGACAGCGGCAGGCGCTTTTTTGACACCGCGGGCCTTGAGATATACCGGCACAGTCGTTCCAGCTTCTGGCGTTCCTTGAGTACACCGATGATTGCCTCCTCGGTGTACTTGCTGCGCTTCATTTTGGGATCTCCTTGGGGTTAACATATCGGGAAATCCCTCATCGTGCATGGATCGGATTTTGGGGGAGAGGTCACGCGCAGCCTGTTGAAAACCGAGTTTTTCAACAGGCTGCTAGTGTAATATATCGGCCTTTTTACGCGAGCTTCTTTCTTGATTCAGCTATTTACCAATGCACATGTTTTCGCACCTGAAGATCTTGGCGTCTGTCACCTGTTGATCGGCGGTGGGCGAATTCTCGGGATCAGTGACAATCGCGACAGCCTCTTTGCTGCAGCGGCTACTGAGATCGATTTGCAGGGCAAGCGTCTGCTGCCCGGATTCATCGATGGGCATGCGCACCTGACCGGTGGCGGTGGTGAATCGGGCTTTAGCAGCCGAGTTCCACCGGTGTCCCTGGGCATTTTCACGCGAGCCGGCGTGACCACGGTTGTCGGTGTGCTGGGCACGGACGACACCACGCGCGATACACGATCGTTGGTTGCCCCGACTCGCGCCCTGCGGGAAGAGGGTCTGGGAGCGTTTTGTCATACCGCCGGCTATCACATACCGCCTGTCACGCTGACAGGATGCGTGAAAGACGACATCGTCTTTATCGATCCGGTGATTGGTGCGGGCGAAGTGGCTATCAGCGATCATCGCTCTAGCCAGCCGACACTGAACGAAATCATGCGACTGGCCAGCGATGTTCATGTCGCCGGGTTAATTACCGGCAAGGCGGGCATTTTGCATCTTCATCTGGGGGACGGCGATCGTGGACTTGATCTCGTGCGACGCGCGCTCGATACCAGCGAATTACCCGCCCGAGTGTTTAACCCAACCCATATCAATCGAAAAAAGGCCCTGTTCGAGGAGGCCATCGAACTCGCTCGAAGAGGCTGCACGGTGGATATCACGGCATTTCCCGTCGATGATGATGACGATGCCTGGGCACCGGACGTTGCGTTGCTGCGCTACCTTGAATCTGGTGCTCCCCCGAATCGGATCACGATGAGTTCGGATGGTGGAGGGTGCCTGCCGGTATTCAACGAGCAGGGCGAAATCGTCGAAATGGATATCGGGCGCCCATCGCTGCTTATGTCAACGTTGCAGTCGCTGCTCGATCAAGGCAGTCCGATGGAGAAGATTCTGCCGGCGTTCACCAGCAACGTTGCCGACATACTGAGATTCGCCGATCGCGGTCGGGTGCGGGACGGTGCGTGCGCCGACTTCATTATTCTCGACAATCAGAACGCCATATCGGACGTTGTCATCGCGGGTATTTTCCATATTCAATCCGGTGAACAGCAGGTATTCGGTCAATTCGAAAAAGCGGTTGCCGGCCGTCACTGATCCGACGGTTCTTCATTCAAAAAGTCTCAATTCAGCAAGTCTTAACTCAATAATTCCTAATCCAACAAGACGAAAGTCAAACCATGTGTCCTTCCAAAACAACTGATGGCTCTGCGCGTGGATATATCATTCCCATAGGCGGCGCTGAAGAAAAGCTCGATAACCCTGAAATTCTTGACCGATTCGTGGAAATCTGTGGCGGCAAAGATGCTCGGATTTCCATTATTCCGACAGCCTCGGAACTCGAAGATACCGGTCGCAATTACGAAAAGCTGTTTCGTACGCTCGGTATAAAACACACGCGCGTTCTGCAGATGATGACTCGCGAAGACTGTCAAAGCAGCGAATTCCTGGATTACATCGAAAACTCCGACGGCGTATTCATGACTGGTGGCAATCAATTACGTCTGTCCACGACGCTCGGTGGGACGCCAGTCGCGCAGATGATTCGTCGTCGAAACGCGGCAGGTATGCATGTTGCGGGTACGTCTGCCGGTGCCGCGTTCATACCTGAGCATATGATCGCGGGCGGCGTAGAGGGAAGCACGCCAACCCCGGACATGGTCACGATGGCACCGGGACTGGGTTTGACCAATAATTTCATCATCGACCAGCACTTTCGACAGCGCGATCGGCTTGGGCGACT
>JABINT010000068.1 GCA_018698075.1 Acidiferrobacteraceae bacterium | reverse complement strand
CGCGTGATCGGCCGCCACACCGGAGACGTGCGCGCCTCGGGGTTCACCTATAAGGACGTGCGCTTTGATCAGCAATCTTTGCATGTCTTTGCGGGCCTTTGTGCCGTGGACAACCGGACCAATGTTGAAACCATGATGCGCGCTTTGCGCGACAACGGCCAGGTCTGTACCCGCATGGGCGCCTACAAGCCTCGTACCAACCCCTATTCCTTTCAGGGGCATGGCGCCAGTTGCCTGCCATGGGTATTTGAGCTCGCCGGCAAATACGGTATCCGGGTGATCGCCATGGAGATAACTCACGACTCACACATACGGGAGATTCTTCAGGCGCTTGAAGAGACCGGTCACCCAACCGGGGTGATGCTGCAAATTGGCACCCGCAATACACAGAATTTTGAACTACTCAAAGAAGTTGGTCGCCAACAGGAGTTACCGGTACTGCTAAAACGCGGCTTTGGTATCACCCTTGACGAATCACTGAACGCCGCTGAATACCTTGCCAGTGAAGGCAACCGTAATATTATTTTCTGTCTGCGCGGCATGAAAACCAACATGGGCGACCCGCACCGCAATCTGGTCGATTTCGGCCATGTGCCGGTGGTGCGTCACCTGACCCACTTGCCCGTGTGTATCGACCCATCACATTCGGTGGGGAGTCGTAACGCCGGGCCCGATGGTATCCTGGACGTCATGCATGCGACTGCGCAGGGTGTGGTCGCGGGCGCCAACATGATACTCGCCGATTTTCATCCTAAACCTGAAGAAGCTCTGGTCGACGGACCCCAGGCCCTGCATATGGATGAACTGGCCTGGTTTCTCGAGGATATTGGTATCGCGCGCCAGGCCTATGAGGCCCGACTCGCACTGGCGCAACGGCAAAACTGAACCATTGACTGCAGATCCGGTCCGCGTTTATGAGTGAGAAAAAAAAAGTTCTTCGCAGCGAGGATGAATGGCGCGCACAACTGAGCGCTCAGCAATACCAGGTCTGTCGCACCCATGACACCGAACCCCCTTTTAGTGGTGAGTACAATGACTGCAAGATGGCAGGCAGTTACCACTGCGTCTGCTGTAATGCAGTACTGTTCGATTCACGACACAAGTACGACTCGGGTTCGGGCTGGCCAAGTTTCTGGCAACCAGCTACCGAAGCAGATGTCGGTCAGCACACCGATGCAAGCCTTGGTATGATCCGTACCGAAGTGCTATGCGGGCGCTGCGATGCCCATCTCGGCCATGTATTCAATGATGGACCAGCACCAACTGGGGAGCGTTATTGCATCAATTCGGTTGCGCTTGAGTTTAAGCAAAAAACCGATGACTCCGACTGAAACGCGCGCTCGCGCTTAGCCTTGGCGGGAGCGGATACGCGGAATCTGCAGATCTTCGCCCGCACGCGGAGGCCCCGCACGTAAACCCGGATTAAAGCGGGTGATTACCCAGATCGGCAATTCAAACTCGTGGGCCAGCATCCACAAGCTGTCTCCGGGACGTACGGTATAGGCCTCAGTGCCTGTCACCTCAAAGTTTTCCTTGAACTCTTCGACAAGCACTCGATGATATTCTTCCCGGCGACGCTCAAAGGAATGTTGCTGATCCAACCCAGTCACTGGCAATAGCAGCGCATCTCCACTTGCCAGCACCCTTGTCGAATCATAACCATTCAGCTCGCGCAGTTTCTTCACCCCACCCAGGCGTAACCAATCAGAGTAATGGCCCAGCGTCTCCTCTGGCTCGATGTTGATGCGGTACACCGTTTTGCCATTGACCCCAGCCGTTTGTACGGACAGGTCAACTGGTCGGTCCAGCGGACTCACGGAACCCTCCCCTTGCGCCAAGGCCGGCGTCGCACCAAGCGACCCATCGCTTAGTTCAGTGGCATCAAGCAACGGGGTCGAATGGTTAACACCTGAGTTTTGCGAAATCTTCGGCCGGGCAGAATCGGTAACTTCTTCATTCACAATGGGTCGCTGGGTATCTGCCTTGGGAGCTGAGCCTGCAACATCCCCAGACAAAGGCGCTGTCGAAGCCAGTATTACCGGCTCGGCTACGCCGGCCGATACGGCTTTAGTTTCTACAGGATTTTTACCCGGCATTTTCAACTTATCGCCCGGCGCAATCACTGCGCTAACCTTGAGGTTGTTAAACGCAAGCAGGCGGTTACAGTCGATATCATGTGTTTTGGCAATAGCGCAAACCGTATCCCCAACGGTGACGATGTACTCAAAGGGCTTTTGCGCGGCAACACCGTCAGCCGGTGTCGCAGCAACGATTGAGCGGGCCACCGCTACCGGGACGCCCGCCGCCTGCAAGATCTGTCCCGGTCGAATGATCGCATCAGCGCCCAAACCATTGTCGAAGATTAATCGCCGGCATGAGATCTCCAATCGGGCCGCGATGCGACAGGCGCTGTCGCCTGCTACCACCTTATAGGCAATGCTGGTACGGGGTATATCTGCAAAAGCGGGCTTCTTCACTGGGGTGGATTTGGCCCCTGCCGCGCCAGGGATTGTCAGCGTCTGGCCAGGATGAATCAGCTCACCACTTGCCAGGCCATTTGCCGTTAGCAACGCGTTGCAGTCAATACCGTGGCGATTGGCGATACTGCAAACATTGTCGCCTTTGCCTACGGTATAGCGTCCACCTGGCGGACGCTTCAGCGTACCCGGGATCAGTAGTTGGGAACCTACCGCAAGTACCGAGCCCCGGTGTAATCCGTTTGCTGCCAGTAGATCATCGCAATCGGTCCCAAAACGCTGGGCCACTGCGCACACGCTGTCACCTGGGCGTACCACGTAGGCCCCTCGCTGCGCCACCATGCTACGCGGGCGACCGGCCGGGGGCACCTGCAGTTTCTGACCAGCACGGATAACCGCTTTTGAGCTAAGGCCGTTAAGCGCGATCAACTCAGAACAATTGGTTCGAAAGGCGGCTGCAATGCCACAAGCCGTATCACCTGAGCGTACCGTGTATTCCAGTGCACCAATACCGCGAACTTCTGATGGCATCATACGCAACCGCGCCACGTGGTTAGCCCAACTGCCCGAGCGCGGTGGTAAGCGCAAGCGATAGCCATTGGGAACAAAACGCCAGCCATGCCAGACAAAACGGGTCAAGGCCGGATTTAGCGATTTCAGTTGCGCCTCACTAAGGCCAAATACACTCTGGATTCGCGCAATAGACACCGGCTTTTTAAGTAACAAGGTACGGTAAGTCAAGGGTCGGCCCGGTTGAATGACTCCAAAAAAACGCTTGGCGTTGCGAGCCACATGTCGAGCCGCCAGAAACCCTGCATAAAAATTCTTCACCGCCACCTGAAACTTGCTCGAGCGATAATGGTTGATCACCCGAATGTAATCAGGCCCGAGCTTTTTGATCGCTCGGCGCATACCATTAACGCCATAGTTATACGAGGTGATCACAAATGGACTGAGCGCACTATCAGTTACCCTCGAGTCCTTGGCTTGCGCTGCCACCGTCAGAGTCTTGCGGGCATCCTTGAGATAACGCGCTGCAGCCCAACTTGCTGCCTCAGGGTCCAGACGCTCGTCGACTGTGGCATCCAGTTCGAGCCCAAGCGTGCGTCCAGTAGCGGGCATAATCTGCCACAGCCCGGCAGCGCCCACCCGCGAGTAGGCCTTAGGGTTATAGGATGACTCCACAAACGGCAGGTACTGAATATCGCTAGGCAGACGGGCATCTTTAAGAACTCGGCGCACCAGCGGGCCATAGGTGCCAAAGCGTCGCAATGCAGCCTGAAAACCATTACGGTTGCCAGACTGACAGCGGATATTTGTTGCCGCCTCGCGAATCTCAGCCGGTGAACGATCCGGAAACAATGTCAGCAGATGCTTACCGTAGGCACTGCTGACTCGGTACTTACGCTCAAGCTGGCGCGCAAGGTTATGCATCTCCCCAGCAACACGCTTTTTCTGGTCCTTGATAAAAGGTGTATTGCCCTTGCGTCCACAGGCGCGCTCCTTGAAAACCTTGTAGACACGGTGTGGGGCACGCGCATCATGCAATACCGAATCCTGGCTGTTCCAGCGGCTGTAGATATCGATCCAGAAATTCACCCGGTCCTGCAATTCGCGTGGGCAGGGAAAAGTCGCACTGCACTGCATGGTGTGCTGCTTAACCTCAACAAAAGCGCGCACCGACGGTGATGCGAGAAGACCTGTGCCGAACGCACAGATCATCAGATACAGTATTCCCCGGTTCAGCCGATCAGGCATAATTTTTCTGGGTCTAGGGTAGTGGCAGGTTCGCAAAACCCCCAAAAGGGCCATACTCAAGCCTGCTGGAGGTTTCCAGGGCCCTATGCTATCAATTTGCGCTACGATCGGGAATGCCCTGGGGGGGCGCAGGGCTTTTTCAGTCAAAAAATAGGCGCCTTTGCTACACTTGCGTCCATTGAGATCTGCCTGCCTTGGGTCTAAGGCCTTTATCAGCCCCCACCATGACACACATATCAACCAACCATATCACTGCCAGCGTAGCAAACGCACTGCAGTACATTTCTTACTATCATCCACCGGACTTTATCGAGTCCATGTCTCGGGCTTACGAGCGTGAAGCTTCGGAATCTGCAAAGAATGCGATCGGACAGATACTAATCAACTCGCGTATGGCTGCTGAAGGCCACAGGCCGATGTGCCAGGATACCGGAGTCGTTGTTGCATTCATCAAAATTGGCCAGTCGGTGGTTATCGATGGTGACATCTCTTTGCAGAACGCAATCGATGAAGGCGTACGCCAGGCCTACACCGACCCAGACAATCCGCTACGAGCTTCGGTGGT
>JABINT010000194.1 GCA_018698075.1 Acidiferrobacteraceae bacterium | reverse complement strand
CCATTTACATGTGGGCCGCGATGATCGTTGCTGCCGTGGGCATCGGTATCATGGCCGGCGAAGAACTCTCGCTGGGTAAAGGCCGCGGTGAAGGCTTTGCCCTGATGGCCGCGCTGGGCTTTGCTGGGCTGACAATCTCACTACGCACCCGAGCCGGCACAGACAAACTCATTACCATTTTTGTCGCGACTGCTGTCGCCACACTTTACGCACTAACCGGCATAGGCCTATCCGGGTCTGGCTTTGCGATCCCCTGGGTCGATCTGATTAACTGCATCGGCATGGGCTGGTTTCAGATCGGACTGGGATTCGCCCTGTTCACAGCCGGAGCCCGTCACCTGCAAGCGGTAGAACTGACTCTGCTATCGATGACCGAAGTTATCGCTGGGCCCATCATCGTTTGGATAGGTATTGGTGAGATCCCCTCCCAGCAATCACTGACGGGCGGCGTCTTGATACTGGCTGGAATCACGCTGATGGCGCTGTGTGGTGCACGGGCAAAAAGCCAAACACCGCCATTTGAACCACCGGTATCCTGAATACCGCGTATTGTAAAAACTTAGTGAGAAGGGAAGCTACTCACCCAGGCATCTTATCGAACGCCTTGATCTTTGGATCAATCGGAGTCGATGGCAGGCGGTGGCTTGCGTAGACATTGGCCTTGGGCTCAAACCAGCTCGCATCTTCGATAAGGCCCACCCGCACACCCCGCCGACTGGGTGCTTTGGTGTTTTCGGTGTAGACCTGTGATCCACACGATGGGCAAAAGTGCTTGGTAATCGTATTGCCGGCGTCACTTAGATGCTGGTGGGCATGGGTTTCACCCGATACCTCGAGTACGCTGGCATCAACAAAAGCGAACGAAGCATAAACGCCGCCGCCAGAGCGCCGACAATCGTCACAGTGGCAATTCGCCTGAAACATCGGTTCGGTACTACATTGAAACTGTACTGCACCGCATAAACAGTGCCCGGAAAACTGGTCAACCATAACCCCCCCTTTTTTTATTGAGACTGGCCACACCCCGGATCAGGTAAGCCGATCGTGATTGCAGGCAGTCTAGGCTTAAGCTGCGGATTTGTCTCTATCAGGCGGGCTTGGGGCCAGGAACCATCAGGCGCCCGACCCCAAAAACCGAATCGGAAACAACTGCTATGAACAGTACAAACTGCCGCCTACGGTAAAGCAGGATTTGCTGGTACCGCTGACAGTCTTGCAATAGGTGCTTTTGCCAACTCTTTCACAACCCACAATCGAGGGGTCCGGCTTGCCACAGTACTGGCTGCCAGAGATTTCGAAACAGCCGGAGACAGATTTGCTGGGTGCAGTGGGCGGCATCACACAGCCGGCCAAAGGCAGCGCTAGAACTATAAGGAATTTTCTCACTGGATGAACTCCTGGATTAATAAGGGGGAGACTCCTAATATAAAAATATTATGAAAATCCCACAATTCAATCATTTGATGATTGCCATTGGAAAACTTGACGCCGTTGCTTTTGAGGCCTGGGTTTTTCCGGCAACAAGGATTGCTAGGCATGGTTTGCCTGCCAGAACCCTAGGGCCCTACCAACGGTCTTCGAAAGCGTTTGATCAACTTGTCATCTCTATGCTGGTCGATAGTGAACGGGCTATTATCTTTGGAGCCATGCTCGACTTTGGCGTTAATCGATATTTCGAATACCTTGCCACAACCGGTGAATGCTTTTCGTGCGTGAACAGTCCACTACAATGATCACCCAAGGGGGTATCTCCTTTATTCGACCAAGGCAATGCTTCAAATGTGTTATCGGCTTTCTTGATAGGTGTACTTGCCAAATTAAGAGGCCCGTAATCTTGCCTGGGGAATTTCCCAGAATTTGAGTCTTCCTGAAAAAGAGAATCTTATGTCACAAGTAAAGAATTCCAGGCGCAAATTGATTGAGGGACGTGCAGCACTGATCGTTGTCGATATCCAGGGCGAACTATTTGTTGAAAGGGATGTTCAGGCGATTCCTTGTATGCCAAACTTCGATAAACGAATGGCCAAGGCCCGGATCGCTATCGACAAGGCGCGTGAGTGTGGCATACCAGTAATCTTCATACAGGAAGTGCACCGAATCGATCTTGTGGATTTCGGCCGTGAACTTGATGGTAGTGAGGACGTACACTGTCTCGAAGACGATCCGAACACAGCGATTGCGGCCAGGGAACTCGACTTCAGATCAACGGACTATTTAATCAGAAAACGGCGCTACTCTGCTTTCTTTGGCACCGACTTTGAAATCCTACTGCGTGGATTGAAGGTGGATACCCTGTTGCTGTGCGGAGGCCTGACAGATGTTTGTGTTCACTACACCTTTGTCGACGGCCACCAGTCGGATTATTTCTGCCGGGTAATTGAAGACTGCGTTGCCGGCTCCAGCGAGACTGCGCATGAATCCGCACTTCGGGCCATGGAGTACTTGCAAGCCGGCGCCTGTCGCTCTTTGATGGAAACCCTAGATGCGATGGAAAAGCACGAAGATCTCTCTCCAGAGAATAGAAGACGCTAACTGATTTGATCCTGCTCGATGCAGTCACTGCCCTTTATGTCGGTTACAGCCGGTTCATCAAACTTGCTGAGGAGTGTTTGCCGGCTGAGTTTCAGCCAAGAAATGATCGCGGAATTCGAACTGATCAAACCGGTCCCAATCATCTTTTCCCCCAGGCCGGACGCTGTCCGCGCAGGTGATGAGGGCAGTGCTCGCCACTGTTCAGGACGACCGTCATTTTCTGCCAGGTGTCTGCCATCGTCGCTATCAGATCCGACCCATGTTGGCGATCAAGTCTCGGACGCTTCGGCCCGGTAAGAAAGTCGAGTTCGTGTTGCGCCACTTCGCGATACCAGGAATTTCGGTTGGTCAGTTTCACATTGATGAAGCCTGTTTGGTTAAACGCGTTTTTGTAGCGCTCCGGCGACGCCATGGCGAATTCGAGATCTTCGGCCACGATATAAGCCTTCATTTCATCCGAAGGCTCGCCGTCGTGGGAAATCAGCCAGTCTGATACGGCAAACCAGCCGCCGGGCTTCAAGACGCGGAACACGTCACTGCAAAGGGCTTCTTTGTCCGGAATATGGATAATGGAATCCTTGGAATAGACAACGTCAAAACTCTGATCCGAAAAACCCAGCGGACCGGGTACAACCTTATCGATGATCACACGATCTTCTACTCCTTCTTGGGCGACCAGGCGCCGGGCGGCATTGCAGACATCATCCTCAACATCAATTCCAACGACCTGCGCGGCACCAAACTCACTGACCAGCAAAACCGAGACGGCGCCTGACCCACAACCGATATCCAGAACCCTCTTGCCCGCCAGATCGAGCCCTTCGACCACCCCCGACGCTTCCTCTGCGCCGCCAGGAGATAGAAAACCCTCACCCCAGATATCTTTGAAAAAGGCAATGTGCCTGTCGTCGTAAAGCAGTTCCTCATCGGCCATTGCAAACTCCCCTCAGGCTTGATCGCCACCCGCGTACCCTTTGGTATCACCGACGTCAATCTCTCGTTTTCTTAAAAGGATGACTTGATCTTCACTGCAGCGCTACTCCCAACCAGTCATTATTTGCTCAAGAGCGCTGGGGGGTCTGCGACACTGAAAAAGGCAAAGCCGGCTACGCCTTTTTTGTGTGCTGAAATTAGAGTCAGTTACGATGACCGGCGCCTGTTGCTGCATCCACTGGAATATGTAATCACAATCCGAACCACCTGGCAGGGCCGAGCGAGTCTACATATTTTTTGAGTTGCGGCATGATATTTTCGGCCAGACATTGCATCGAACTTTGGGATAAACCGCTGTCGTCCCAATCGTGTCCGACCATCACTAACGTTCCAAACGGACCCAACTGATCGACCAAGTCGACCAATCGGGCCAGCACAGTGTCAGCAGAGCCCACAATAGCGCAATCCCGAAGTGCGTCGGGCACTTCCAGAAACTCATTGATCACGGGCAATGCTTCGTGTTGCAATGATTGAAATTCCTCGATTCGCCGGACGCCGCGAATGTAGCGAAAATAATGGGCAATAACGCCGTCGGGGTCCGATAAAAGCTCCGCCGCCTCTTCATCCGTTTGTGTTATCAAGATATTGCGGCAAACCCGCCAAACATGTCGGTCTGCTACCTTTCCCGAGTGCTCTTTTGCCAGAGCGTAATCCCGCCATTGGGCTACAACGTTTTCGATCGGTACAAAGTTGGCCGAGATAGGAATCATATCCCGCTCTGCGATCGTCTCGGCGGTACGCCCTCCCGGCCCAACCATGGCCATGGCTATCGGTGGATGTGGCTGCTGCAGTGGGCGTGCGAACTGGCCGACACCGTGGTTCAACCACACTCGACGCTCCAGAGCGCGCCCGAAGTACTCGCCATCCCAATGCAGCGGCGCATCCTCTTGCCATAATTTCAGGATCAGATCGAGCGATTCCAGGGCAATTCGATAACGCTCGGGCATTTCTTTATTACCGAAAAGTTCCACATCGCTCATCAGGCCGCCAGGGCCAATGCCGAACATCACCCGGCCGCCACTTAACTGGTCGAACTGAGCCACCTCTGCAGCGACGATCACGGGGTCATGAAAAGGCAAATTGATCACGCCCGTACCAAATCGGATTGAAGAGGTTTCCTGGATCAGCGTCGCCAGGAACATCAGCGGCGAAGGAATCTGTTCGGCCCTGGTTGAAAAATGCTCCCCGATCCAGACCTCACAAAGCCCCAGTCGGTCCGCAAGAAGTACTGTCTCGCGGTCTTCGCGAAGCGCGATTGCCCAAGGCTTCTCGCTGCGGTGTACAGGCTGGAGAAAAAGGCCCAGATTCATTTCCCGCTCACTCATTTCGACTTAAAACTCCAAAATGTTTACAGGCAAGCGCCTAAATCTCTGCGAAGCCCGTACTAGAGGATCTGATTGACGAGTTCTTTGTTGCCAGCCCATAACCGGTCTATATTTTCAATCAGGATATCGATCACGTTATCTTCGTATTTACGGGTCTCGCCCGCTGAGTGCGGCGTGATAATGAGATTCTCCATTGCCCAAAAAGGTGACTGGGGCCCAAGGGGTTCATCCTGAAAGTGATCGATCGCGGCACCGGCGATCTGTCCCTTTGTTAAAGCGGCCGCAAGGGCCTTCTCTTGCACACAACCGCCGCGCGCCACGTTAACCAGTTGTGCGGAAGCCTTCATTGCCGAAAAAGCATTCGCATCAATCATCTCGCGGGTCGAGCGATTCAGCGGGCAACACAATACGACAAAATCCGCGCGACTCAGGACAGATTGCAATTGGTCCGGCGCATACACTTCATCTGCAGTGCCATCGTGTGAAGCGACATCCTGTTTTACACCCAGAACTTTCATCTCGAACGCTTTTGCCAGCCTGGCCAGCCGGGAGCCGATCTCGCCAAGCCCAATGATCAACATTGTTTGCCCACACAGATCGTCTTCTCTTTGTGACAGATCAGAGATCATCGGTCGCCAATGCCGATTATGCTGCTGGTCTCTTGCCTGATGCAGTTGGCGAGCCAGAGCCAGAACAAGTCCCATCGCATGATGACTGACTGCATCGGCATTTACGCCGCTGGCGTTTGCCATCCGAATGGCTCTTGTGCGTAGTTCATCCAGCGGAAACTGTTCATAGCCCGCGCTGATGGTCTGGATATAACGTAGGCCAGGAGCGATCTTGAGGAAATTATCTGTCCAGAGCCCAGAGATCACGAGAACGTCAGCCTCGCTCGCCCGGGAGCAGGTTTCTTCATCGGTCCAGGTCTGAAAATGCCCTATGCCGGTGCCTCGTGACAAAAACCGCTCTGCCATTCGATAGGCCGGATGCGCAAAGTGAATGGTCAATTCCTCTCGCGACGGCAGAAAATTCATTTAAAGGTTGCCCTCATTTGGTTCAATACAGCCTGATTCATCTTCTCCTAGATTAATCGACATCGCCAATTTTCGCCAGAATCTAGCTAACGGGCTGAACCGCCGCTCGGTCTATTGACACAAAGCCTGTTAGACCAACTACCCCACCTTTGATGGTCAGGAAGATCCTGGAATCTCGGTAAGAAAGTATGTATGACAGTAAGATCAGCAAGTGCATTGGCATTAGCATTGGCGTTAGCACAAGCAAGATATCAAGAATAATTTTCCTTCTTAAGTATGGTTAAGATAACGCAGAAAGAATAATGATGACTTATGTTGAATCCCTATTGTTGCCCCACAAAGGAAACCAAGGTAGCGGGGCTCGAAATAACTATCGGGTAAACGAATTATCGTTGAGATAGACGCTTAGATCGTCTGCTAACTTTTGCCGTTTTTCCGGTGTCATTTCAACCGGATAAAATCCTAGAATGACCGGATATTTTTCTTCACCTTGATAAACCACGGATACCGTAAACATCCAATGTGGTGGAGCATCAAATAGCACCGTAACCAGATCGCCTCGGGCAGACACCTCTCCTTTGGAGTCAAATGGTGCAAACCTCAAAACCATAAAACGACCCCGTATTTTGTCGACTCCTAACTCTTCTATCGACTTCCCTTTTACGGTATCCCATGTAAATTCACAGGGGTAACCAATTTTCGCCTTTTCAGCCAGACAGTCGTCAATATATTGGCGAATGGCGCTAACGGCTGGCCGATCCAAACCCTGCTTATAGGCCGCTTCTTGTTCCGGCGATAGCGTTGTTCCACCTTGTGCAAAAT
>JABINT010000077.1 GCA_018698075.1 Acidiferrobacteraceae bacterium | reverse complement strand
CGTAGGAAAGGCAGGGCTGCTCGAAAGTCAGGCGGATACCGGTCTGTGTTGCCAGATCCGCAATCGCATTGGCAACCTGCAAAGCTTCGTGTTGTTTCCACCCGGTGTTGGCGTCGGCATTTAAGACCTCGCCCGCTTCCATTTCTTGCGCGACCCGGTGAATGCGGATGATATCGGTCGCTGGATCCTCACCGACTTTGACCTGAAACTGGCGATACCCCTGGGCACGATATTCGGGGATACGCTCTGCCATCGCACCCGGGTCAGCACGGGTAACCACTTTATAGAGGGTGACCTTCTCCTGGCGCAGTCCGCCCAGCAAGGTGTAAAGCGGAAGACCTGATACTTTTCCCAAAATGTCCCAGCACGCCATATCAATGGCTGACTTGACATAAGGGTGACCTTTAAGCAGGGCATCCATGGTGTCGTTGATGCACTCAATCTGGGTCGGATCCTCACCAATCAAGCTCGGCGCGAGTTGCGAGATGCCTGCACGCACACCTTGCGCATAGGCAGGCAGGTAGGTCGGACCCAGTGGACAGCACTCACCGACACCAGTGATACCCTGATCGGTTTCGACAAGTACTACCGTAGTATCAAATGCTGCATGGGATTGTGTCGACCAACTGTAACTGCCTTCTTTCAGCGGCAGGTCAGCCCTAAAAACTCGGATACAGGTGATTCTCATAGATAATCGCTGGGTTGATCTTAAATTTGGTAACGGATTAAGTGTATAAGTTTGCGGCCCAGCCTGTCAGGCCGGGCGGTATGAACGGATTGTGTGCTACATAGCCGATACCATTGTCGCGGAACCAGCCAGGAAATAGACACGGTATGTCGACTCCAAGCCAGAGTATGTCGCCCATCGTTCTGTTGGCCAGCCTGTGCATTGCACAGATACTGGCGATGGCGGGTTTTGCCAATTTTGCGGTATTGCTTAATGATTTTGGCGTTTTGTGGAATCTCAGCAGCACTCAGGCTGGTTGGATCAGTGGCATCTATTTCGCGGGCTATGTCGCCGCGGTGCCGATTCTGGTGGGACTGACGGATGCTATTGATGCACGGCGCATCTACCTCTTTGGTGTTGCGACCGGTGTCGTCAGTTCCGTGGGATTCGGATTATTTGCCGATGGTTTTGCCAGTGCGATGGGTTTTCGTTTTTTGGCTGGCATCTCTCTGGCAGGCACCTATATGCCCGGTCTGCAGATTCTGAACGACCGCCTGAGCGAGTCTCATCGGCAAAGGGCCTTGCCCTGGTATTTGAGTGTTTTCAGCCTGGGTACTGCGGCATCTTTTTATGGCACCGGTTTGTTCAGTGCACATTTTGACTGGCAGACAGTATTTCTACTGGCCGGCGGAGCGCAGGCGGCCTGCCTGTTGCTGATTATTGTCCTGATCAGCCCTAAGCAGCCAGACGGATCAGTTAAGGTAGATCGACACCCTCTGGATTTTCGGCCCGTGTTTCGCAACCGTCCGGCGCTTGCTTATATCTGGGCGTATACCGGCCACACCTATGAACTTTTTGCTTACCGCGCCTGGATCGTGGCGTTTCTTCTTTTTGCCGCGAGCGCTTCGGATTTTGTGATCAGCCGGGAGAGTGTTTCGGGTTTTGCTGCGCTATTGAGCCTGCTGGGCATGCCTGCAAGTTTGATCGGCGCCCATATGGCGTTGCGCCGTGAGCGCCGACAAACGATTTCTGTGGTCATGGTTCTTTCAATACTGGCCGGCTCGTTGCTCGGCTTCACTAGTGCTTTGCCGTTCGAGTATGTGCTGGTATTGGCTGGGCTTTATTCTATTTTCATCATGAGTGATTCGGCCGCGATCACAGGTGGCGTAGTCGCCGCAGCTCGCCAGGGCGAGCGAGGTGCAACGCTGGCCATGCATTCGGTTATGGGGTTCTCCGGCGGGTTTTTAGGCCCTCTGGTTGTAGGGCTGGTGTTGGATTTGACAGCAGGGTCGGGATCGATCGTTGGATGGGGTTTTGCCTTCATGGCCATGGCCGCAGGGTCTCTAGCGGCCTTGATTGGGGTGCGTTGGTTATTAAGGTATGGAGATAACAACGATCGACTGGTCTGAGTATAGGATTGCTCCGACCAAAAAATCTTGCGGCCGCAATCTTATGTGATATCACCTGAGGCTAAGTTGGTTGCGGGTAACAGACTCACCAAGCACCTGACTTGTAAAGTGAGCTGCCAATTGCAGCTGTGCTTGGTCTACTTTGTCAATGGTATCTTCGGCAGTTAAGACGTGACGCATATTTGTTTTGGGCCTTTCAAAGCCTGCGAGTAGCCGGAATGAGGGTATCCCAGCAATAGCAAAATTGTAATGATCTGAGTTTGCGACAAGCGGACGGTGCAGCTCTAAAGGCATGTTGCAGTTAGAGGCAATTTCTTCTAGAAACTGGCCGAGTTTCGAATAGTCGCTGAAGAATGCAGCCAAACCGTTCGCTCCGGCAACAGAATCTAAATTGATGTTAAGCATGATCGACTCTATCTCTTTTGTCGTGAGGCTTGATACATAATGTTTGGAGCTGAGCAACCCCCATTCTTCTATTGAGAACAGACATAGTCGAATCCCCCGTTTAGGGGTTAATGATGAGATGGCCGATTCAGTTGCTGCGATCGCAGTAGCAACCCCGGTTGCATTGTCAATTGCGCTTTGCCCAAGACAGTGACCGTCAAGATGAGCGCTTACTACGATCCATTCTGATATCTCTCCGGGTAACTCATAAATCAGGGATTCGGTTTTGCATTGTTTTGTACTTGTCTCAACGATCAGACGAACTTTATTTTCGATACTGCTACCCAGTAAGTCGGCGGTTCCATGAGAAATTCCCATTGCGGGAATAGCTGCTGTGGCACCCCTCAGCCCAAGCCCGCCGCTAACAGGGCCTTCCAGATCGGGACCACCAGCAATGAGAAATCCACAGGCACCATGTTCAACGGCCCACTCATACTTCTGGTTGCGATGGATGTGACTGCGGCTGAACATAAACTCGTGACGAACTAGAGCTAGCTTGCCAGCAATTTCTCCCTCTTTTTTCCTAAAATCACTCTCTGCACCGCGGCCCAGATCGACAATGTGGGCCTCGATTCCGCCTGGTGCAGTAGAAGGAGAGTACAGTAATGGCTGGCCACCATATTTCTGTGAAGTCTTCTTGGAAATGATCTTGCCCTTAGTTGCGCTCCAGCCTAGGTATTCGATTGGGAGCGACGCAAATCGGCCACCATATTTAATGGCGAGTTTCTTCAGTCGGCGGGTTAAGTAGAGGCGCGCGTCAACCTCGCTGGATGTGCCGCAGAGTCGTCCACCCAGGTGACAGAGCGCCTGAAAATCCAGCCAGGGATCAATGGCGGGCGTTGATTGGCGCACTTTTGTCATTGCGGGTGGCTTGGTTGAGTTACCGTCAGACTAGGCAGTTCGGGCCCAGTCAGAATCCGGGAAATCACAAAAAAGACTGTCGGGAGGAACGGACAGACACTCTTTTTCGACAGAATCTCTTATTTTTTCAACGAACAGGTCAGTTGCCCTTGAGCGCGGTCTCATTTTTGGCTTTAGCAGCCAGATATTCATCGAAAGCAGCGGTCTGAAAGGGCGGAAAACCAGATTGGGTCCGCGGTATTCACTCGCGGTCAGGTGATCGATGATGGTCACACCAATACCTTTGTCCGCCAGTTGTATTGCAGCAGCAGGAAGAGCGCACTCCGCTCGTTCATTGGGCATGATTGCCGTTAGTGAAGACCGTCTACCTGTGGCTTTTCTGTTGGGAGTTGAAAAAAGCTGGTCCAGCGGTTCCCGCGCATGGTCAGAAACGCCCAGCGAAATATAGTCAACACCATTGAGATCAGCGGGTTCAATACTCTCCTTGTTGGCCAGAGGATGGCTGCGGGGTATCGCAGTTACCATGTCTACAGACATCAGGATATTGTGTTCGACGGTAGGATCATCAACGGTGAGCATTGCAACAGCGACATCAATTTGGCCTTCAGAGACCCACTCAATCAGTTTCTGGGAACTGCGGGTATGAAATGAGGTCTTGATATTCGGGTGCTCTTTAAGAAACTGACTTAGGAAGGTCGGCAGCCAGGATCGGGATAACAGGGGCATTCCGCCAATGCTGAGTCGGGTACCCTGCATCTCGCGGACTTCTACAGCGAGCCGATCCAATTGCTGAATGCTATGCACTGTTCTTTCGATCTGGTCCAGTAGCAATCGACCCTCTTCGGTTGGGTTCAGGCGGCCATGCTCTCGGGTAAAAAGAGAAAATCCCACGCGCGTTTCCATCTTCCTGAGAATTTTGCTGGCATTGGGTTGAGACATATGTGAGCGGCCAGCGGCTTCAGAAACTGAGCCGGTGAGCAGTAGCCCATGGAGAAGTTCAAGGTCTTTGGTTTTCATGACTCTCAATGTATTCCAAAAAGGAATAGATCAATAAGAAACTGGTCCTTGCGGAATATACAGCGTTTCACTAATCTAACGCTAGGTGTTCCACCAATCGCCGAGCGTAAACTTATAAATTACCTTCAGGAGGAAAACAGATGAGCAGGAAAGTTAATTCTTCTCGCCGGAAGTTTTTACAGCAGGCTAGTGCTGCCGGTGTTGCAGCCAGCGCCTCGTCGTATGGGATGTTTGCCCGGGCGGGCGGCAATCCGGTAGAGCCAATGGCGCTCCTTACTGCCAATGCCAGTTTCGATCCGGTCAGACCCGAAATGGGCCGGCTGATTACACAGGCCTGTAAGGGAATAGGCTGGGAGGTAGAACTTGCAGCCGAGGACTACAACCTGGGAATCACCAAGGTTTTTAAGGAAAAAGACTTTGACATGTTCATCGTCCGCTGGACGGGCAGGGCGAACCGGGTAGATCCGGAAACCTTTATCTCGATGATGCATCACCGGGACGGCCCCTATAACAAATGGGGCTATGACAATGCCAAGGTTAACGAGCTCGCTGACGCCCAGCAGGTTGAGATGGATCCGGGCAAGCGCAGGACCATCGTGCACGAGGCGCAGAAGGTAATTTTTGATGACGCCGCAACCAGTCCGATTGTTTACCCGAGCATGACCAATGCGTACCGCGAGGATCGACTCGACGGCATCGTGCCACAACTCGGAGAGGGAATCGGCAGCCTGTGGACGGACCTGAACGTGAGCACCAAGAGCGGTGACGGTTACGTCCGCACCGGAATGACTGTAGCGCTGAAGAATTTAAATCCTGTCGGCGTGCATGACTCCAATGAGTTCAAAGAACTGCGAATGATTTATGACCGGCTCATCCAGGTAGGTCCAGATGGCGGTATTGTGCCGTGGGCTGCCACATCAATTAATGCGGTGGACGCGACCACTATCGATATCACTTTGCGTGAGGGCATGACGTTTCATGATGGCAAGCCGGTTACTGTGGAGGACGTCAAATTTACCTTTGATTACTGCCTCAAGTGGAAGGCGCCTTTCTTCCTCTCGTCTCTTGAAAAATTTGAATCGGTCGAGATTACCGGTGCCAACACTTTGCGAGTCAAACTGACTGCACCCCATGCACCGCTGATGATCAACTTTTTTGCCCAGATTTTCATTTTGCCTAAGCACATCTGGCAGGATATCCCGGAAAAAGTGGACGTGGATGATGTCCTGAATTTTGCCAATGAGAACCCAGTGGGCAGCGGACCTTTCCGCTTTGATTATTGGGACCGCGGTAAGGAATTGAAAGTCAGTGCAAACAAGAGTCACTTCAATGCACCTAAGTGTGCTGGCATTATTCGCGTTACCTATGGAAGCCATGATGCAATGGCTGCTGCCATCGAGGCAGGAGAATGCGATCGAACCCGCTATATCCTAAAGCCCTCTTTGACCCAGGATCTGAATAAGATCAACGGTATTGTCGGCAAAGGGTATCCAAGCCATGGTATGTACGGCTTTATGTTTAACCACCTTCGTGGTCCTTTGCAGGATCGTGCTTTCCGCGAAGCTCTGGATCTTGTCATACCGCGAGATGTCATCCGCGACATAGTGATGGCGGGCTTTGCTGAGAACGGCGGGTCGGTGATTGCTCCGGCCAATGAGTTCTGGCATAACAGTGCTGTTGTTTCCCGAAAGCATAATGTGAAACAGGCCAGGGCAATTCTTGAGCAGGCGGGCTATTCATGGGATAGCTCAGGCAAATTGCTGTATCCGGCCTGACTCCGCTGAAAGAACGGTGCGCCGGCTGGTGAGGCGGCGCACCCAGTTGGCCTCGGACACCATGATCTGTTAGGGCAGGCATCGACGGCATGCCTGCGAAGGCTGTCTATCTGAATTTCCAGCAACTGGAACATTTTCCCCATGCTTGAATACGTTCTGCGCAGATTGTTGTATATGCTGATAACAATTTTTGCAGTTGCATCAATACTGTTTGTCATTTTTCGACTTCTACCTGGCGAAGCGACATTGCAGGTGATAAGCCCGGCAATGGATGAAGCCGTTCAGGAGCGAATGAAGGCTGCCTTTGGGCTGGATAAACCTTTATTGCAGCAGTATTTCATTTACCTGAAAAACTTGGTTTCACTCGAGTGGGGACGCTCGTTCGTTTCAGCGCGGCGGGTGATAGATATTCTTGAATACCGCTTCTGGAACACGGTGCTGCTGATGGCGGCAGGAATGTGTATGACATTGATGCTGGGAGTCGGTATCGGCATGGTTATGGCATGGAAGCGCAATGGACCAATAGACATCATTGGAACCGTTACCGGTCTGATTTTCCAGGCGGCCCCTCCTTTTGTCACCGGACTTTTACTGTTGATGGTGCTGAGTTATCGACTAGGGTTGTTTCCGACCGGAGGCATGTACCCGCCTGGGCAGCGACCCGATGGCGTGCTGGAATTACTGTTTATGCCCGAATTCTGGCATCGGATCGTATTGCCTACGATTACTGTCGGCCTGTACTACATAACGACTCCAATGCTGATCATGCGGGACAGCATGCTGGAGGTGCTGGGCAGTGACTTTATTGAGCTCGCCAAAGCCAAAGGGTTAAAACCACGGGTAGTGATGATCAAGCATGCTGCCCGTAATGCCTTGCTCGCCGTTGTGACCCTGGCTTCGATCATGGTTGGCTTTGCGATCGGCGGCCAAGTCGTAGTGGAGGCTCTTTTTTCCTGGCCAGGGATGGGCCAGTTGATGGTTGAATCGGCGGCCTCCCACGATTACCCGGTAGCACAGGGCACTTTTCTGATGCTCGCTATCCTGGTTATCAGCCTGAATTTTCTAACCGATGTCTGGTACTGCTACCTTGATCCACGGATAAAGATCTCGGCATCAGGCCTGAATTAAAAAGAGTTAGCGTTTTGGCTACAACCGCACCAGAGACGATTGTGAACCTCGATGTTTATCGTGTAGCAATACCCTTAGCCGAGCCATATCATCTGTCAAAAGTGTATGGAACTCGTACACACGCAGACACGGTAATTGTTCGCATGACAACGGCAGGAGGAGCGCAGGGTTGGGGTGAGGGTGATCCGGGTGGGTTTGATTTTACCGGCGACACCGGCGAGATGATCATGGCGTCGATCAATACAGATTTGTTAGCGGAAATTATTGGCACTCGAGTTGATGATTGGGTCGAATCCGGACAGGGACTACAGCGTTCGGGCTCCTGGGGCGCAGCGCTGGACATAGCAGCCTACGATGCCTTGGGCAAACTTCACCGGCAACCGGTCTGGGCTCTGCTTGGAGACAAGCGACGGGACGAAGTGGATTCGTTGTGGCCTACATCCAGCGGTACAGCAGACGCCGATCTGCAGGTGATTCAGGCAAAGCTTGCAGAAGGTTTTCGCACGTTCATGCTGAAAATGGGCAGTCGTAGCATTGATGAGGACGTCGAGAGACTCAGCAAAGTCGCTGCTGCCCTTTCGCCAGAGGTTGGGTTAATGGTTGACGCGAATCAGGGGTGGCAGTTGGATGAGGCACTTGAATTCGCTGATCGCATCAGGGATGTACCGCTTGTGTTGATCGAGCAGCCACTTGCGGCGGCTGACCATGGCGGCCTGGCAAAATTACACGAGGCATGCCAGTTACCCCTGTCAGTAGATGAGGGCCTACAGTCACTTGATGACGCATCCACGATTGCGGCCAAGGGGATTGCGGATATTTTCAGTATCAAGGTATCGAAAAATGGCGGCCTGCGCGCAGGCCTGGAAATCGCAAAGACGGCGAAAACTCATGGCATTTCAATACTGATGAACAGCATGCTTGAGTTGGGTATCACCCAAAGCGCCTCGTTGCACCTGGGTTGCGTCCTGGACTCTCTTGTAGATTGTGGGCACGCCTATATGTCAACGCTACGGATGTCAGATGACATCAGCAATTTTTCCGATTTTGTTTCCCGCGGCACGGCGCAACTGCCCAGCGGCATGGGTCTTGGCATAGAAGTGAGCGAAAACAAGATCAGGACCTACCTTAAGGATGAGTGTCATGCCTGAAGGATTTGAGCGAGGTTTGCTAGCCCGCATCACCCGCACTGTGGGCGAGCATTATCGAATTATCCATGCCAACCCACTGAGTCGAATCGGTTTCTGGGTGGTTAGCGTTTTTACGATTGTCGCGATTTTTGCGCCCTGGCTTGCGCCCCATGAGCCTTGGGCAATGCAGTACGACAGCGAAGGCAGCATAGCCTCTCTGAGGCCGCCTTCCCTGGAGTTCCCCGTGGGTACGACCCATCTTGGCTATGACCTTTTTTCACAGCTGATTCTGGCTACGCGAACAACGCTCATTATTGGCGCGGTGTCAGGTTTTATCTCTATCGTTATCGGCGCCAATATCGGCCTTGTTGCCGGCTACTATGGCGGCAAGATCGATGAGATTTTGATGCGGTTGACGGATGTGCTCTATGGGATGCCTTTTCTGCCTTTCATTATTATCCTCATCGCGCTCTTTGGCAGAAAACTTGAATTTGTCATCTTGGCAATTGTGTTGATTATTTGGCGAACTTCTGCCCGGGTGATTCGGGCGCAGACAATAGCGATTAAACAGAGGCAGTTTATTACTGCGGCAAAGGCGAGGGGTTGCAGCAACCTCAGGATCATTTACCGACATATCCTGCCTAATGTCCTGCCACTGTTGCTGCTTTATGCCGCCTTTAATATCGCCTGGTCGATTATTACCGAGGCCAGCGCCAGTTTCCTTGGGTTTGGCGATGGGACTACGATCAGTTGGGGCGGTATGCTTTACGAATTGTGGTTGTCAGGCAAGACCCGCGTTGCCTGGTGGTGGTTCGCTGCGCCGTCCTTGTGCATCATAACGCTGGTTACTTCTCTTGTTTTTGTCAGTCGAGCGTATGAAGAAGTCGCCAACCCGAGGCTACGTAAGAGATGACTGATACAAATTTGTTATCGGTAGCGAACTTGAGTGTTGGTTATTCGACATCCCAAGGTGTGGTTAATGCGGTCAGCGACGTTTCTTTTGATGTTCGCAGGAACGAAGTATTCGGTATCGCGGGAGAATCGGGTTGCGGTAAATCGACACTGATACGGGCGTTGCTGCGGTTGCTTTCAAACAACGGGGTTAGCACTGCCACCTCTATCACCTACGAAGGAGAGGATGTCAATAGCTTCTCAGACGACAAGTTTCGGGATGCAATTTTGTGGAAGCGCATATCGCTGGTGCCGCAAAGTGCTATGAATTCGCTTAATCCGGTATACCGGGTAGGGGACCAGGTGATTGAAGCCATTCGTGCTCATCGGTCTGTGAGTCGTTCCGAAGCCCGAGAAAGGGTCGAATTTCTGTTTGACGTTGTTGGCCTTCAGCCTGAACTGATGAGAAGTTACCCGCATGAATTCTCCGGTGGAATGCGTCAACGAGCGATGATCGCAATGTCACTGGCGCTGGATCCGGGATTGATCATCATGGATGAACCGACAACAGGGCTTGATGTGCTCGTGCAGGAGCAGATTCTGCGCCGTGTTCGCGAGATTCGAGCGGAGGTTTCGAGCTCCATAATTCTGATTACCCATGATATTGCGGTAATCGCCGAAATGAGTGATCGGATTTCGATCATGTACGGTGGGAAGATTGTGGAATCCGCGACTGCAATAGATCTATTCGAGTCACCCTTTCACCCCTACACCCTGGGACTTAAGAACGCATTTCCGTCGATCAGTGTTATGGACAATGAATTGATATCGATCCCTGGAACACCACCAGCGCTGATCGGTGAGGAGTCGGGCTGTTTGTTCGAGCCCCGTTGTCCTTTCAGTGATGCCACCTGCGCACAGATTCTTCCGCAATCGCACAGCGTGGGGGAAATGCATCAGGTGAGTTGTCACCGCCATACGGACGTCACCGAGTTGCGGGAAAAAGCTAGCAAGAAATCAACATGGCACTGCTAGAACTGAACAACGTTAGTCGACACTTCGAACTGCGGCCGGGCGTGGTTGAGCGGGTTTTACGTGGAGGAAAGACCCGTGTCATTAAAGCGGTTGAGGCAATCAATCTTAGTGTCGCGAAAGACGAGATTCTGGGGATTGCCGGGGAATCAGGGTGTGGTAAATCGACAACCTGTTCTATGGTCGCTGGGCTACTTCCCCCAAGTTCCGGTGAGGTGCTGTACCGCGATCGCAACGTTGGCGAGATGACCAGCTCCGAGCTTAACGACCACCGGCGGCGGGTTCAGATGATTTTCCAGGATCCCTATGAATCGCTTAACCCCCGTTTTCGGGTGTCGGATATTGTTTCGGAAGGGCCGCGGGCTCTGCGACTTTGGGGCGAAAGAGAGATCGAAGAGCAAGTAGCCGCCATGCTCGCCGGTGTCGGGTTACCAGCGGGGAAATACTGGGATCGATACCCGCATGAACTAAGTGGAGGCGAACGACAACGTGTTGGGATCGCGAGTGCGTTGGTTATGAAGCCGGAACTGGTGGTCGCTGATGAACCTCTGTCCATGCTCGATGTGTCCATTCGTGCCGGGATTCTTGATCTTTTGAAAGAGCTTTCCCGCCAACGCAACTTTGCCTGTATCTATGTTTCCCACGACCTGTCTATTCTGGCAAACATTGCCGATCGACTGCTCATTATGTATTTGGGTCAGGCCGTAGAGGTGGGTTCAGTCCACGACGTGATCAAGAATCCTAAGCATCCCTATACGCGGGCACTGATCAGCGCAGTACCAGTGCCCGATCCTCGGGTCAAACGCTCGCCACCAAAAATTGTCGGGGAGATTTCCCGACCTGTTGATCCACCCCCGGGTTGTCGGTTTGCTTCGCGTTGCCCTCATGCGGATCAATCGTGCTCCGAGGTCTTTATTAAACTTGATACAAACTCCCCATTAGCGCACCAGGCTGCCTGCCATCGTCTAGAGCAGATTAACAGTGAAGCCACTTGATATCGCAGTGATCGGAGGCGGACTGCTGGGTTCGGCGTTTGCTTATGGGCTGAGCAAACTCAGTGACAGTGTTGGGCTGATCGATGAGGGTGATAATGCCATCCGTACTGCGCGGGGAAACTTTGGCCTGGTGTGGGTTCAAGGGAAAGGCCAAGGTATGCCGGAATATGCACGTTGGTCGCGCAAATCTGCTGATGAGTGGCTTGCATTCAGTGACGAACTGGCTGAGACAACCGGCACCTGTGTAGATTATCACCGGCCAGGTGGCTTCTATATTGCGATAGATGAGGGAGAGTTTCGTGCAAACCTCAACGTCCTGGCGCAGTTACGCGAGGACGCAGGCGATGAGGGGTATGACTACGAGGTGGTCGAGAACCCGACACTCGCTGAGTCGCTGCCCGGAATCGGGCCCGAGGTGCCAGGCGCTACCTATTGCCCGCACGATGGTCACGTCAATCCCTTGCGGTTGTTGCGCGCGCTTCAGGAGGGTTTTGATCTTAATGGCGGAACCTATCTGCCGCGATCGCACATCGACCGTATTCGCCCACTCGACTCAGGAGGCTTCGAGCTTTTCAGTGGCGCGAGGCTTGTCGTTGGCTGCGAAAGGTTGGTGATTGCCGCGGGACATGGCTCGAGTGATCTGGGAGCGCAGCTGCGGCTCTCGGTGCCTGTACTTCCGGTACAGGGGCAGATCATCGTGACCGAAAGAAGTCCAGATATTTTGGGCTATCCAACGAACTATGTCCGTCAAACTGACGAGGGCAATTTCATGTTGGGCCCGTCAGCGCGGGATGCAGGCTTTGATTTGGATACCCAAACATCAACGCTTCAGGACATTGCCCGCCAATGCACTCGCGCGTTTCCTTACTTGCGGGATCTGCGCATCCAGCGCACTTGGGCCGCGTTACGGATCATGACGCCCGATGGCTTTCCTGTTTATACGCAGTCCTCGGAGTTTCCCGGTGCGTTTTCTTTTTCCTGTCATAGCGGCGTTACCCTGGCGGCGGTACATGCACACGAAGTCCCCCAGTGGGTGCTCGATGGCGAGATACCGGCTGCTTATCAATGCTTTGGTTTAGAGCGTTTTGATGTTTCATCGTCGCCATAACATCGCTGACCCGGTGAGCTTTTGGTTCGAGGACCGTGAGGTGCTCGCCAACCGGGGGGACAGCGTTGCCGGCGCTCTGTTGGCAGCCGGTATATCTCAACTCAGGCGCTCGCCGGTGAGCGGTTCGGCGCGAGCGCCTTTTTGCATGATCGGCAACTGTTACGAATGTCTGGTCGAGATTGAAGGGCAGGGCGCTGTACAAGCGTGCCTGATTGAAGTGGCTGAAGGGATGCAGGTACGTATGATGCCGAACACCCATGCCGAGTCCGGCTGAAGGGAGGTGAGCATGCCAGATGATATTGTGATCGGTGCGGGGGCCTACGGCATGCTGGTTGCTCTGGAACTCGCGCGCTTGGGTCGTCAGGTTCAAGTGCTGGAAGCGGGGTCCGTCGCCTGCGGTGCGTCGGGTGGGCCAGGGCGTCGCGGCGTCCGGGCCAATGGACGCGATCTTCGGGAGCTGCCTTTAATGCGGCAGGCTTACCGACGATGGCCTTTACTCGAAGAGGAGCTGGGTAGCCAGGGTTTTTATCAGCGCACTGGACATCTCCTGCTGCTAGAACGAGATGATGATCTTGCCTCTGCCGATGCGCGGGTGCAGATGCAACGCAGCCAGGGAATTGATTGTCGTCTTGTTGCGGGTGGGGAACTGGGCGAGATTCAGGCTGGGCTTTCACAAGATATAAAAGCAGGTATCTACTGTGCTAAGGATGGTGTTTGTGATCATGGCGGTTTTACCCGGGCTGTTGCCGATCGTGCAAGGAATATGGGGGTCGTTGTCCAGGAGGATACCGCGATCAGTCATTTTGAAACCCATGGCGATAGTGTGACTGCCGTGATCACCGCAAAGGGTGAATCAATTGCCTTCAGCGGTAACCTGTTTGTCCTTGCCAACAGTGGTGCTCATGAGCTGGTGAAGACGGCGTTTAATCTGCAACTTCCGGTTTGGAACGCCTGCCTGCAGGTGATGATCACGGAACCGTTCGGCCGGGTTCATGTGGACACTCTGCTGGCGCATGCGCATCGCATGGTTTCGATCAAGGCGGAGCCTGACAACCGTTTGATGATATCCGGCGGCTGGCACGGCGCATGGGATGTTACGAGTCAACGCGGCCGTGTTCTGCCGTCGGCGGTCGAAGGTAATCTTGCACAGGCTATCGCAGTTTTCCCTGAACTTCAGGGCGTCGAGGTTGCAACGACCGATGCAGGCCATCTTGAGGCGATGAGCGTTGATGATATTCCGATAATTGATCGTGTACCGGGAATTGCCAATGGCTACGTTGCGACTGGATGGTCGGGGCATGGCTGGGCAATTGCGCCAGTCGTTGCAACTTTGATCGTAAAGTGGGCTTTGAGCGGCGAGCGAAGTGAATTACTTGCACCGTTTGTCTTGAAACGGTTTGGCATCGACTGATCAAGATAGATCATTGTCAACAAATAGACATGCTACAACAGCTATGAACAGTTTTAATCACAAGTGCTGGCGTGATTCCCATCGGAGTATTGGATGAGCGATATTAGATCCACCTGTGAGGTAGCCATTGTTGGAGCCGGGCCTGCTGGCCTGGCCGCGGCCTGTGTACTTGCCGGCAAAGGCGTTGATGTGGTCGTGCTTGATGAGCAGCAGGCACCTGGTGGCCAGGTATTCCGGGGAATAGAGAAAGTCAATGCGACGCGGCCATCAGATTTGAACCCGCTGGGCGCCAGCTACGGCGCTGGAATAAAGTTGGCCAGACGTTTCAGAGAAAGTGGAGCGTATTACCGCCCTGGCACTTCGGTATGGGAGATTACCTCGGATCAGGAGCCTGAACTGGCGCTGGGTCTGGTAGAAAACGGCGCTGCGCAAATGCTTTACCCGCGTCATATTATCCTGGCAACCGGCGCGATGGAGCGCCCAACACCCTTTTTGGGCTGGACCTTGCCTGGGGTGATGACTGTGGGTGCGGCGCAGACCCTGCTCAAATCATCCGGCTTACTGCCTGAAAATGACGTGGTGCTCGCCGGCACCGGTCCACTGCTTTATCTTTATGCAAATCAGTTGATTGGTATGGGCATAACGCCCCAGGCGATTCTAGATACCCGGCCGAGTGCATCCTGGGGTACGTACTTATTCGGGTTGAACGCGCTGTTGGCTTGCCCAGGTGCTGTGATCCAGGGCAACCGCTGGATGCACGGTGTAAAAAGACAGGTCGAGGTGACCTCCCACGTGACTGACCTAAGAGCTAAAGGTGACGATAAGTTGCGATCAGTCAGCTACCAGTCAGCAGGACGTTCGTACGATATGGCAACGGCACTGCTGTTGGTTCATGATGGGGTGATTTCTAATACCTGGCTGTCGATGTCAGCAGGTATTGCGCACCATTTTGATTCTCTCCAAGGGACTTGGGTTCCGGACATCCGGGGCGTTGGTATGACTAGCCGCGAATCCATATTCATGGTGGGAGACTCTGTGGGTATTGCAGGTGCCGAGGTGGCCATGCTGCAAGGTGAGCGAGTCGCCCATGAAGTACTCGGGAAATTGAGCGGCATTGGTAGTACACAACCTTTGCCTGAACCCGCAGCGTTGAAGCGCCAGCGCCGCTTGCGACGTTTTCTGGATCGATACTTTCCGCCGACTTCGCAGTTTCAGTTGCCTCTCGATGACGATACCATCGTCTGTCGCTGCGAAGAGGTTACCGCGGGGGAGATCCGCAGCGTTGCGGCACGTGGCTGCATGGGGCCCAATCAGGCCAAGGCGTTTACCCGTTGCGGCATGGGCCCTTGCATGGGCCGTAAGTGCGCCGCTACCGTCAGCCAGTTGATGGCGCAGGTGCATGACATGTCGGTGGGCGACATCGGTCACTACCGAATCCGGCCACCCATACGACCCATCACGGTTGGCCAACTTGCCGATATGCCAATCCGGCGCGAATCGAGCGACCCAGCAAAAGCCGGTGCAACCATTTACGATACCCTCGCACCAGGGAAAAATCCCAATCGCTGATTCTAAGGGCCGTTAGCCCGACGCCGAATAGCAAATCAACCAGTGAAGCGGGAAGCGTGCTTGTTCGGTTTAGGCTGTATTCGCAGTCGTATCGAGTGACTCAGCGATTTATATTGGTTTAGTGTCGGCGCTTGTTATCCTGATAGGGATGACCAATCAAACGATCAAATTAAAGCATTTTACAAATCATTCCACCTTGGCTGATATTGGGGTCAGCAATAAAGCGATGCGCTCCAGTTCTGCTGGAAGAACTTGTTTTTTGCGAAACCAATATTGGATTCATAAAAGGGGAGAAAATATGTATAACTTAAATAAGCCCATATTATCTATCAGTGCAGGAGCCGCCATGCTCTGCGTGGGTGCTGTGCAGCCAGCGGTTGCCGAGGTTGGCTTTGGTAAGCCGGGTGAGGCCGTCAACCTGGTAGTTGGGTATCAGCCTTATTACACCGAATCATGGTCCGGGGTTGTGATCAATGGTCAGAATTCCTGGAAGAAGTATCTGCCGGCCGGGTCCGATGTGAAATTTGAAATTGGACTGCAAGGCTCAGTCATCGTCGGCAAGATGTTGGGTGAGAAGAACCATCTTGGTTACATGGGCGATATGCCTGCGATCGTATCGACCACTAAGAAGGATAAAGTTGATATTCGTATGATCGCTGTGTTGGGAACGTCGCGTCAGCAGTGCAACGTATTCCTGGTGAAGAATGATGCACCGGAGTTCGCAAATGGCCTTGACGCGGTTAAGTGGATGGACGGTAAGTTAGTTGCTGCCCCCCATGGCGCATGTACTGACCGTTTTGCCCGTTGGGCATTCGAGCAGGCTGGCATCCAGCCCAAAAAATACCTCAACATGAACATCGAGGTTATCACCTCCAGCTTCAAGAACAACAAACTCGATGCCGCAGTTATCTGGGAGCCTACCGCTTCGAAGATTCAGTTGCAGGGTATTGCGCGGCGCGCAGCATCTGGCGAAAGCTTTGATGGCGTAGAAGGCGGTGATGCAGGCTTTTTGGCGATGCTCTACGAGATCATTCGTGACCGGCCCGATGTACAGCGTGGCTGGCTCGAAGCTGAGTTAGACGCCCAGTTGTTCTTAAAAGATTTGGGTAATGCTACAGCAGTATCACAGATGGCAGACGACCAGACCGAAGGCATGGATCGACGTGTACTCTGGGCATCACTGTATGGTAAGAACCCTCCTGCGATCGGTGGCGGAGAAGAAAAGCTGACGTTGCGATACGTGTTTGATGATACGGCCAGGCAACTGGTTTCTGCGGCAACTAGGTTCCTGAATGGCCGGAAGGTGGTACCGAATGCGATATTGCGACCAGAAGCCATCATGGATGATGTAGCAAAAGAAGTTCTGACATCACGAGGCTTGTCGGCACCCATCGGATTTGTGGGTGAACAGCCGGATTCTGCATACCAATAATTAAGATGTTAGTTTAGTAGATTGATTGAAAAGCGGGCCTCGAGAGTATCTCGGAGCCCGCTTTTGATTTCTAAGTAAAAACAAAGTTAAAGTATCACCCGCCGTAGGCGAGCCTGCCTGTAAAAAGCTCGCCCGGTGGTATGCAGAGTAGTACTTACTGTTCACCAGAGACATGGGCAAAAGGGGAAGATGTGAATGAGTAATCAAGGTGTCAGCGGGCACGCTCCAACAGGCTTTCAGTATTTTTTGTACAAGACCTGGAAATCATTGAAGACGCCCATGCCATACCTGGCGTTCGCGGGTATCGGGCTATGGCTACTGACCTATTTTCTTTTAAATGAGTATTGGAAAATTTTCCCCTTTTTTAAGATCCCGGGCCCGGTCGAGGTAATAACCGAATGGCTAAGTAGAGACCCGATCTGGGGTACCTCGCTTTTTACCGAAGACTACTATATTAATATTTGGGTCAGTTGCAGGCGAGTCATTATTGGCTTCGCTCTGGCAACAGTTCTCGGTGTGCCCCTGGGCCTCTTTATGGGCTGGTCAAAGAAGTTTAAGGATTATACTTTTCCAGTGCTGGAGACCTTACGGCCGATTCCGATTCTCGCATGGGTTCCGCTTGCAATTGTGATGTTCTCGGGGTTTGAGACGCCAATCATCTATCTGGCAACCTTAGCCTCTTTTTTTGTGACCGCTTTAAACACAATGCTCGGTGTAGAGTCCATTGATGAATCATATTTCCGCGCAGCAGGTTGCCTTGGCTCTAAGAAACGACATGTCTTCATCAACGTGGTCGTGCCCGGCTCTTTGCCATTTATATTTACCGGTTTGCAGATCAGTATCGGGGTAGCTTGGTTTTCTCTAGTGGCAGCAGAGATGATCTCTGGTGATTATGGGTTGGGTTATATGATTATGGCTTCTTATATGGTTAACAAGTACACCACCATGGTTATGGCCATGTTAACGCTGGGACTCGTTGGTTGGATAACCTCAGCAATGGTGCGCGCTGCCGGCAATCGTATGATGCGGTGGCGAGCAAAGGCGCTTGGCCAAGGAGGTGTGTAGATGACTACAGCAGCTCATCAGCAGCCGGCAACAGATAAGAACGCTTCCACTAAGGGGGCGATCAGCATACGCAATGTCACCAAGATTTATGACCCAAAGGGTGCAAATGTCCTTGCGGTGGACGATTGCTCTTTAGAAATAGCGCCGGCTGAGGTCTGTATGATTGTTGGGCCATCCGGCTGTGGCAAGACAACCTTGCTGAACGCTATTGCCGGTTTTCACTCGATCACATCAGGGCAGATAGATCTTGATGGTGAAATGCTCTGTGGACCGGACAAACCGCTGGCAGATCAGGGTGCTGATCGGGTTGTCGTATTCCAGAATGGCGCACTGTTCCCCTGGAAAACGTTGGCTGATAACGTAGCTTATGGCCCGATTGTTCAGGGATTAATGAATAAAGCCGATGCTCGCGAGAAAGCAATTTCGATGCTATCTGAGGCTGGATTATCGGGTGTCGCAGACAAGTATCCGGGCGAAGTGTCCTCGGGAATGGCGCGACGGGCAGAAATCGTTCGCGCGTTGATAAACGATCCCAAAGTATTGCTGCTGGATGAACCCTATCGTGCTATGGACGCGCTGACCAAGTCAATCATGCATGAATCTCTGCTTGAGGTATATGACCGCACTCGAGTTACCATCTTTTTCATAACGCATGATTTGGAAGAAGCAATTTTCCTTGGGGATAGAGTCATTGTTATGACGACGCGTCCTGCCAGGACAAAGAAAATAGTCGAAGTAAAAATCAATAGGCCAAGAGATTATCGGTTACTGTCTTCTGAAGAGTTTAGGATTTTAGTACAAGAGACCAAAGAAGCGGTTCATGAAGAAGCAGTCAAAGCGTTTGAAGCGGGTGAGCGAGAGCTTGCTTAATGTTCATCGCGCGCAGTAACTGAAAGTTGAGGAAATAAGATGGGAAAGGCATCGAAGAGACAGGAAACGCTAGGCGCTAGAGCTAAAGCCCTAGTTTCAGATCTGACTTTCAGACGTGGTGTTTTATCAATACTGATATTTCTTACTCTGTGGGAGATCGGATTTCGATTCAACGAGTGGTTCGGAGTTATGGTCCCGTTTGTGGGAAAGGTGGATGCGCCATCAATCGTTGCGACTCGCTGGAGCGATGTGGTTCTTTTGCCTGGATATTGGGAAAGTTGGTATCTGAGTATGGGCCGGGTGTTCCTAGGTTTTTTGATTGCACAAATTATTGGAATCCCATTTGGACTAGCGATGGCAGTCAATAAATATTTTCGAGGCATGTTTTTCCCGCCATTTGAGATCCTTCGTCCGATACCACCGCTTGCATGGGTGCCGGCCTCCATCATTTTCTGGCCAACTACAGAATTGTCGATCATGTTTGTCACGTTTCTTGGAGCGTTCTATACCATCGTCATTAATGTACTCGGCGGCGCACGTGCTGTAGATATCCAGTACCTACGGGCGGCGCAGTCGATGGGCGCAACTCAGTGGGATCTTTTTCGTAAGATTATTCTGCCCGGCACTTTGCCATCCATTTTTATCGGCGCCGCCGTAGGTATGGGAATTACATGGGAAGTAGTGCTAGCGGCTGAGATGATTTCCGGTGGTGGTCAGCAAAGTGGCGGGGGATTAGGCTTTTTCATCTGGAGTTCCTACATGGGTGGCGTAATGGATCAGGTTATCGTCGGCATGATCAGCATAGGATTGGCAGGATATATCTCCAGTAGTCTTATACGGTATATCGGCTACAGATCGATGCCGTGGCGGCGGATGTTCTGATTGTAGTATTTCAGGAAAATTTCAAGAATAGAAAATGGTAAATCGTGAACTGAACCGGTGGAAGATTTAATGGCAGACGCACCTGACATGATGCAAGTAAATAATGTCTCCAAGGCATTTGGGGAGGACTGGGAACGTGAGATGGTTATTGAGAATCTCAGTCTCAAAATTCGACGCAATCAACTTACCGCGATTGTTGGGCCCTCAGGCTGTGGCAAATCGACAGTAGTCAACTTGTTGGCAGGGTTCGAGAAGCCAGACAGCGGTCAAATCCTGCTGGATGGGCGCCCAGTTACAGGTCCCAGCAAAGATACGCTGGTTGTCTTTCAGGAAACCGCTTTGATGCCTTGGTTAACTACCTACCAGAACGTCACCTTTGGCCCCAAGTTGCGCGGCGATATACCTCGCGATCAATTAAAAGAGGCGGCCGACAGTATTATTGAAACGGTTGGACTCAAAGAGTTTCGGGACAAGTATCCTTTGCAGCTGTCAGGTGGCATGCAACGGCGTGCTGAGCTTGCACGGGCGTTGATTAACCAACCGCTGGTTATGATCATGGATGAGCCATTCCGCGGTCTGGACGCCATGACTCGTCAGTTGATGCAGGAGTTCTACATGCGCTTATGCGAGCAGGAGGCTCGGACTAACGTATTTGTCACCTCTGAGCTTGAGGAGGCTATTATCCTTGCTGACAGCCTGGTTGTACTGTCAAACCGGCCAGCCACGGTGAGAGAAGTAGTGCAGATTGATTTGCCACGGCCGAGAAATCTGGAGATGCTGAGTTCTTCACAGGCTTATGAATATAAACGTCATGCTATGGAAATGCTCCACGAGGAGGCACTAAAGAGCTTTAAGGGGGTTGGTTCGAGTTCAGATTTTCTGGAATCCTACTCTCGCAGGCCCTAGAGTCTTAGCAGTTCTGAATCTGCGCCGGCCGTCTTCCAACACTAGAATAACCTATGGGTGTTCTTGAGATCCTGTTGAATCGCCCGGTCATGATTTCCTGCGCAATCGCCGGTGCTTTGATCGCAAGCTTGGGCCCCTATATTCTCAAAAAAAGTGGCTCACATAGTGATCGGATCCGTGTTCTGGTGGTCCGCTCGGGGTATGCCGTTTCATGGATTAGTGTAGCTTTGTTTATTACGGCCGGATTTTTTTCTGATCACTGATCCTTCCGGCCCCACGCAAGTTATGACGCAGTTAGACTCTGGTCGTAGGAATTAAGTAGGCGGGCGACAGTGTGCTTGAGATAGAAAATCTCTCCAAGAGTTTTGGAGATATTCAGGCGGTAAACAAACTTTCCCTGAAACTGGAGTCTGATTCAGTCGTTGGTTTTCTTGGCCCCAACGGCGCAGGCAAGACCACCACTATGCGTATGGTCTCTGGGTATCTCCTTCCGGACAGTGGCTCGGTTCGAATTTGTGGTTCGGACATCGTGCGACAAACCCAGGCGGCTCAGATGTCTCTGGGCTACCTTCCAGAGGCGCCCAACGGTTTTGGCCGGTTGACCGTTTATGAGTTTCTGGTGTTCTGCGGCCAAGCTCGGCGTTTATCAGGCCGGCCGCTTGAGAACGCGATTGATCAGGCCTGTGATCGGGTTGAACTCGGGCCAGCGCTATCACGACCCCTTGCGCAATTATCCAAGGGTTGGCGACAAAGAGCGTGGCTTGCTCAGGCCATTTTGCATGAACCCAGGGTATTGGTTCTCGATGAGCCCACGGATGGGCTGGACCCCAACCAGAAGGAATTGGTGAGGCGTTTGGTACGTAAGATGAAAGTTGGCAGAACCATTGTGTTATCGACACATATTCTGGAAGAGGCAGAAGAATTGTGCGATCGGGTTGTGGTGATCAATCATGGTCAGCTGATCGCTGATGCTAGTCTGGCCGATCTGGTCGATAGTTCGGGGCGTCTAGGTACTCAGTTCAGAAAACTGACCGTGCATGACCAAGAACCCTTGACGACTTCCTAATGTCGACGCTGATTCAATGAGTGAATTAAAGATCAGTATCATTTCTGGATTCAGTGCAGTACTGCGCCATGAATTGCGGCTACTATTTTTCACGCCTTTGAGTTACCTCTTTCAGGCAGCCTTTTTGCTTGGGTTAGGCGCCTGTATTTTTCTGGTTGCCGATTTTTATTCGTCAGATGAGGCAACCCTTCGTTTGTTACTGGGGTTCATTCCCTGGATCTCCTTGGTGCTGGTTCCCGCGCTTGCTATGTCGGCTTGGGCAGACAATCAGGCGGATCGCGAAATGGAACTCATATATTCATTGCCTGTCAGTCGGGCTGCCATTGTTATCGGGAAATTCACCGCAGGCTATCTGCTCTTGCTCCTCACACTTGCGCTAACATTTCCGTTCGCGATTACGGTGAGCTATCTTGGCGAACCAGATTTTGGCGTTATGGTGGCCGGTTATCTAGCTTGCGCTTTACTGCTTGGCGCGTGTTTCGCTGTTGCGTTGCTGGCGGCCGCGTTCGTTCGCGAGACAGTAGGTGCTTTTGTTGCAGGCATTGGGGCGCTATTTCTGCTGATGCTTTGCGGGTGGGACGTCTTTGGCCGACTCCTTCGCAATGTGCTGCCCCAGTGGGCGTGGGAAACACTTTCAGTGTACAGCCCGGTTACCTGGCTGAATCGTCTTGGAGAAGGCGTGATACGCCCACAGGGTCTTTTGTATTTCGGGTTGACCATCGGCCTGGCCTTGTTGGTGACTCATTGGGTGATCGAGGAAAGACGTCGGGGCGACCTGCGTAAACTGTTTTCTGGAAAACGCCTGGCACGGCTGCTGACGCTGTGTCTGTTGTGGCTGCTCGGTATCCCGTTAGCAGCGAATCTGCCTGGCCAGTTTGATTTGACTGCAGCAAAGGAATTCAGTCTTCATTCTGGAACGAAGCAGGTGCTTGAGCAGTTACCGGAAAAAACCCAATTGACCCTCTACTGGAGTGACACTGAAGATACTGTTCCAGCGTCTATTAAGGCACATGCTCGGCGCATTCAGCGACTGCTTTCAGGAATGTCTGGGCGGTCCACATTGGAGTGGACCTTGGTTGATCCAGAACCTGACACCGAACAGGAGCTTCAGGCGATGGCCCGCGGTATGCATCGGGTACCTATGTCGTCTGGTGACCACTTTTTTCTCGGAATCACAATAGAGCATGGGGGACGGCTTGGGCGGATTCCGTACCTGGATATTCGTCGGGAGAGTCTGTTGGAGTACGATCTTGCCCAGGCTTTGAATGGCTTGACCCGCCAATCAACACCCCGGATTGCATTGATCAGCCCCTTGTTGCCATCCTCAGCAGCTCTCGCCGAGCGCGATGGCCTGTCATTCATGGCCGAACTGAAGCGAGCCTATGACCTTGCTGTAGTGCCCTTCTTTGAAACCCAGCTACCGGCCGATCTTGACGCGTTGATTTTGCTCGGTACCGACATACTGCACGAGGACATGCTTTATGCAATCGACCAGTACGTTATGGGAGGCGGCAGCCTGATCGTGATGATTGATCCATATACCCGGGTCAAGCCTGCCAACAACGTGACGAACCCTCAGCCATCCGATGAGATCAACGACATTTCTGATTTGCTTGCAAGATACGGTATCAATTACCAGGGCGAGGGGATTGTTGGTGATACACAACTCGCATCTGTGGTTGCTGATGATCAGCAGGGCCGCCTTAACTATCCTTACTGGATGAGAGTTCGCGCTGCGGGGTTGTCGTCGGTTCACCCAACGACCGCTAATCTGAATGAACTCTTATTGGTTGAGCCCGGCGCGTTGACTCTTGACTCAGTGGCCGACGGAACGGTTCTGGTTACAACCACAGTTGATGCAGGCGTTTATCCTAGGGAGTCGTTTGCCCGAAAAACGCCGCGTGAGTTGGCAATGACCTTTGCTGGTCAGTCGCAGCCCAGAGCGCTTGCTGTGGTTGTGAAGGGCCCCCTAAAAAGTGCGTATCACTTGTCAGCGTCGCACAGTACTGGCGTTTTGCACCTCCAGTCCTCCCGTGGCGCCCCGGTTGTCTTTGCGGTAGCCGATGTGGACTGGCTGTTCGATCCATTCTCGCTTCAGCATACACGGCTTGGCGAGGATACTGTGGTTCGACCACTCAATGATAATCTGGCTTTTTTATTGAATATGATTGAATTTGCCACAGGGGATGAGGCGTTGATAGGAATACGGTCTCGCGGGAAGTTGCAGCGGCCGTTTACACGAGTGGCTGATTTGTTTCGAGTGGCACAAGCTGGGTTGCAAGATAAAGAGGCCAGTCTTGCTGGTGAAGTGACCAAGCTGGAACAGCAAATTAGCGGTCTGGCCGAGGGAACCGAGCACATCGAATATGCGCAGTTGCCCGAGAGCATGAAACGCCAACTGAAGGAATTTGAAAGCAAATTACTTTCTGCCCGTCGGGAACTTCGAGAAGTCAGGCGTGGTATTCGTACCAAGGTAGACGGGTTGGGCGCTCGTCTGGTATTAATTAACCTGGCCGCTGGTCCTTTGCTGGTCGTACTGCTGGCAGGAATAATATTCCGATATCGCAAAAGGTCAATGGGTCGAAGAGCCTAGCGTCAGAGAGGTTCATCTGATAGCAGCATCTCTCCCCCCTGGTTGCTGCTGGAAACTTAAGCGACTGCCTTTGCGTGCGGAAGATCAGTCGATTTCCCCAAGGCCTCCTGTATCTCATGTTTTGACTCCATAAGCAGGTCTGCCATGGCTTGGGCCATAGGTAGAGGTGGGGTTACTTTTTCCCAGATCAGGCCAACAGGTTTGCTGATGATCGGGTCGATCAACTGAATTTCTCGAGTGCCGGGAAAGGCATCGTTGGCGCGACTGAACCCGTTGGGGACAATAGTTGCCAGATCGCCCTGCATAACATGGAATGCCAGCTGGAAAATTGAATTGCATTCAAGTTTTGGTGACGGGGCACAGTCGATACTGGCAAATGCTTCATCCATGACCTGGCGTTCTTTCATGTTTGGAGAAAGCAGACAAAGAGGTAGTTCGGCGGCCTCTTTCCAGCCAATAGTTTTTTGTCGTGTCGATAACATGTTTTTTGGAATCATCAGGCTGAGCTGTTCTTGGTACAGCACCATGGTGTTTAGCTTTTTCAACGACTGACCTTCGAGGTAGGTAATGCCAACGTCGAGTTCAAAGTTTCGTAATTCGTTGATCAGATTGCCTGAGCCCACGAACTGAATATCTATCTCGACTGCTGGGTAAGCTTGAGTAAAAAGTTGGCTGATACGGGGTAGAACTGGAGAACTGGTTGGCATGGCGCCAACTCGGATTTTGCCATTGAGATTACGCCGCATAATGGCGAGATCTTCGATCATGCTTTTCCGATCAGCCAGCAGGCGCTTGGCCCAACTGATAACCCGCTCACCTTCAGGTGTGAACCCCTGGTAACGCTGGTGACGAAGGATGATAGTTACGTCGAGCTCAGATTCAAGTTGTTGTAGCGCGCTGGACAGGCTTGGTTGCGATACATGACAGCGCTCAGCGGCACGGCCGAAGTGGCCTTCCTGTTCAAGCGCGACCAGATATTCAAATTGCCGTAAAAACATCGCTATCTCCCCTCGTTCTTTGCCTTATCGGAGCCTGTTGCGCTCAGAACTTCTGATAGGCTGTATCAATTATTTCTTATTATTGTTTAAAAATAACTATCTTTCCCTCATTATTCAACCACTATAAAAGTGTGGATAATTTGTTGTGATTCTGGGAAGTTATCTACATAAAAGCATCCTTACCTGCAGTATTCAGGCGGGTAGTTGATTTAAGTCATAAAACCCCAGTCATGTTGAAAGTAGTATTAAAACGCCTCAGTTAATTACTTGTCCGCAGGTTGAACCGCTTATGCCCATAATCCATATCGAAGGGTTTTCCAGAAGATCGTCAGCCGACATCGGCAGTTACAGCACCCAATTCACTCGCAATAGGCGGCACAACCGGGTTAACCGATTGCCTTGCGACGGCGTAGACTGCCCGCGCTGCCCCGTGAGTTACTCCTGTGCGGCTTCCCGCGCTGGCCTGCAAGCATCAATTTTTCCGTGGCCTGGCATGACCCTAATGATACTGGCGATCGCGGCTTTACTGACGACTCTGGGGTAGCTGATAAACCGCTTCAAAATGGCTATTTTTTGAATCCTCCTTCGCGTTAGGATATTCGATGGGGATTAACGAGGGGTAGTGCATCGCTGTCATGCTGAACCAGCCAACCGTTTTTCGTTCCTGCGCTTTGTCACCACGACCGTAGTCGATCCAAAAGGGTGCTCGGCGCCCGATGGCCTGGCTATAATGGCGCCCGGCCTCGCGCATCTATAGGCGCCAAGCCTGATAGGCCGGCGGCGGGTGCTGCTGGGGATTCTGATCACGGGGGCGGGAAAATCTCATGCTTAGTACAGCGGCTATGGCCCTTGCGGGCGGAGTCGCGATTATCGTTGGCGTGCTGATTGGCGCCATCGGGATCGGCGGCGTTTTGTTGGTCCCAATGCTCACTTATGCTCTTGGTTTTGGCATTCATGTGGCGATCGCTACGGCGATGTTTTCTTACCTTTTCAGCGGCGCAGTAGGCGCTATTGAGTATTCTCGGCGGGGCTCTATCCAGTGGAACATGGGCCTATGGCTATGTCTTGGCGGAATGCCTGGGGCTTATTTGGGTGCGCTGGCTACCTGGCAGACCCCCGGCGCCGTTCTCGAGGGCATTATCGGACTGCTGGTTTTTTTGTCGGGGCTTCAGGCTTTGCGCCCGCAGGCTGAAAATGCCGGTACAGAGAACTTTTTGAGCCCGGTTTTCCTGCTGGTTATTGGAGTAGTCACAGGATTTGCTTCATCAATAACCGGAACGGGTGGCCCGCTGATCCTGGTGCCCCTATTGATCTGGCTGAAAGTTCCAGTTCTGACTGCCGTGGGCCTAAGCCAGATTATTCAGATTCCAATCGCGCTACTGGCAACGGGAGGTAACCTGGCGTTTGGCCATATCGAGTTTGGGCTGGGCCTTGGCATTGCGGTAATGCTGGCGGCTGGAGTCATTGTGGGTGCCCGCGTTGCGCATCACGTGTCGCGCGATACTTTGAAGCGGTTCATTGCTTTTGCCCTATTGCTCGTGGGCGCGGCTATGCTGATTCGCATTGTTGTCGGACTACTTTAATTCACCATCACCACGTCGTGTTGCCTTTCGAGCAATAGCCGTTAGAGGCCGGCGACCCTTACGCGCAAGCCAGGTGCTGTTGCGAAGATGTAAACCCGTTGGAGGCTGCCATGGAGCGGTTCGCCGAGGCAGTGTCATCGGATCAGAGTCGGAATTGATACTGGCCTGCTTCTTCGCTGAATCTTCGAAAAAGCCTGTCTTGTAGCGTCATCCTGATTCACAGTCGAAACGGCCCAGGCCTGAAGAATTGCTGGTTACATCGGTCTGTTCTAGCCCTTTGGCGGGAGGCCACGCTGGGTTTAGGCTATGTGAATACAACGGATGTTGAGGTCACCGGTTCCCTAGCAGAGCTACTGGGAATAATCCACGACCCGATTTAGCGCAGCCGTCCATTTTTAAATCCTGCCAAAAGGGTAGTGAGAGGCTGCTGGGCAGACGACTTGTTGCCGTGCGAGTGAGGCCACCATCTTCGATTTGAACTGTTAACCGTATATTGCCAGACGCTTATTTTCAGCAGTACAAGCCGATCTCTATCGTTTGATAAGTCAATACTTTTTGACCCGAATTTGATGGCTGTCTACTATTAATAGGTCGCTGTAGGATTTCGTGACCGATCGCGTTTTCTGCTGTTGATGTTACCGGACTGCTTTTAGCGGCAGCAATAAACTAGAACTCAAGGAGATAGCACATGGCTGACGACAAGCCCCGGCGCAAGGTCACACTAAATCAGTTGCGACGCAAAATGCGCGAAGGTGAACAGATAGTACAGATGGCGATCTATGACTACCGCAACGCGGTAATTGCGGACCGACTGGGAATCGATATCCTATGCGTGTCGGATACTGGTGGCATGATTCTGTTTGGGCACAAGAGCACTGTTACAGTTACTTTTGATGAAGTGATGATGATGGCCAAAGCTATCGACCGCGGCAGTCAGTATGGTTTACGCATGGTTGATATGCCGTACTGGAGTTTTCACATTTCACCGGAACAGGCGGTAGAAAATGCAGGCCGTTTTGTACATGAGGCGAATGCCGAAGTAATGAAGTGCGAAGGCAACCAGTACCATGCTCGTAACATCGAAGCGATCAATCGGGCAGGTATTCCGGTCCAAGGCCACATTGGTATTACCCCGATGCGTATGCCGCAACTGGGCGGATTTTTTGCTCAGGGCAAAACAGCAGTCCGCGCAGAAGAATTAGTCGATGATGCTTGGGCTATGGTCGATGCGGGATGTTTTTCGATCATGTGCGAGGTAACGACCCAGGAGGTGAACGAGTACCTGGCTCAGGTATTGCCAGTTCCGGTAATCAGCCTAGGCGCGGGGTTGGGAGCGCATGGGGTTCATATCATTACCTCAGACCTCTTTCACCTTTACGAGGAACACACACCACGTCATTCAAAGATCTACACTGATTTGATACCGATTATCGAAGATGTGTTTATTCGATACCGGGATGAGGTTAAGGCCGAAATATATCCTGGGCCTGAGCACACGGTGTATATGAGTGATGAGGAAGCCCTGAAGTTCGCTCGTAAGATGAAGTGGGAGTCCAAGCTGGAACAACTCGATACCAAGGCGAGCAAGGCTTCCAAGCGCAAGACCGCGAAGAAGACATCATTGCCGGCAAAAAAGACAACTAAGAAGGCAGCCAAGAAGAAGGCTACCCGGAAGAAAACAGGTCGTAAGTAGTCCGGGTTTTGCTATTGGGTAGGATGCGAATAGCCCTCGGGACAGGCCAGTTCCGAGGGCTTAATCGTCGATTCTCGAACTCGGCAAACCGTGAATTATTACTGGATTTGAGTAGGAGATTCCAATTTTTTTGACCCAAATGAGATTGAGAAATCTCGGTTGTCTGTTGCGTAGTGTATAGATTGGTTAAAACTATCAAATTATTGATCTGAATGATTTTACAAATCGCTTTGTCGCCTTTCTAATTATCCCTAAGGCACATTTTTAAAAGACACGGTCAGGGTGCCCGGCCGCGTCAAATACCAAGGGATCAAACGATATGCCAGCCAGAAATGCGAAGCAGTGGGCAACAATTCCTGGGAAGATAGCCCCCGGAGACTACGTCGACAGTCGAATCTATTCCGATCGGGGCATCTTTGAAGAGGAGATCGCCAAGATTTTCCGCAAGGTCTGGATGCCAGTTTGTCATGAGTCCGAATTACCCGACCCCTATTGTTTCAGAACCACGACCATTGCTCGAGAGCCGATAATGATTGTGCGAGGCCCAGATAACGAAATTCGTGCCTTCCTGAATGTTTGCCCGCATCGCGGCAATATGATCGAGAACCGCCCATCGGGATCTTTCGAGGCCGCAGCACCCTCCGGCGCGCCGAAGCACATGACCTGCATGTTTCACGCCTGGCAGTTCGATATGAAAGGTAATTGCGTACATATATCCCGGGGCACCGAGGGCTACCAGGATCGTCTTGCCTGCAGTGATGTGGGTTTACGACGACTCCGTTGCGAAGTGAAGTATGGCGGCTTTGTCTGGGTCACACTAAACGATGCCATAGAGCAGACTGTAGAAGAATGGGCTGGAGGCGCTTTTGACTGTATGCAGAAATCATTGGATGCCGAGCCGCTGGAAGTGTTTCACTACCATAAGGCAATCATCCCATGTAATTACAAGCTCTGGCACGACACCAACTCAGAGTTTTATCATGACTATCTGCATTACCATAACCGGGTAACTGGGTTTAATGACTCGTATTTCGCTCGAAAGAATAAAGGGTTTAAAAACGGCCATGTGAATGTGGGCTCTTTCGAAGTTCAGTATGATCAGTACGAAGGCTTTGAATCTCGAGAAGAACTTTCGTTTCCACATCTGCCGACCAACCATTGGGAGATGATCGATTTTTTCCCAGGAGTGAATTTCAATCTGCGTGGTTCGGCGCTGCGCTCCGATATCATGACGCCACTTGGTCCCGATAAGGTCATGATCGAATTCCGTGGTCTGGGGCTAAAGAGCGACACTCCAGAAGAGCGACTGATTCGGCAAAGGCACCACAACACGATCTGGGGGCCATTTGGCCGAAATCTTCATGAGGATCTTCTGGCTGTCTCGACGCAACAATCGGCTATGAATGAGTGGGCAGACAAGCGCCGCATCCTTCATGGCCGGCATGAGATAGATGCTGAAGGAGATCCGACCATTCACGATGAAGAGGGTATGCGCCATTTTTACAGCGCTTGGGGTCAGCGGATGGACCGGTGGCCGGGCGACCCCGAGTTGTCTTATGAAGAAGGCCGGAATAAAGAAGCGGCATAAACTGAAAGCCCGTTTTGCTCGGGGAGCTGATGTAGGGATCGGTTGGGCTTACTTGAGCCGGGGGCTCTGAGTAATCCCAACCGGAGAGGCGAAAACGCCTGGGTTATGAAGGGAATGATCAACAGGAAAGGTTATGACTGAGCAAAATATTACTGAGGATGTAAAGAGCACAATTTACCGGGCGAGCCTGTACCTCGATGAAGGAAAATGGGAGGATTGGCTGGGATTGTGTCACGAGGATTTTTATTATGCGATCAGAGCATTCAGTCCGGAAATCAACTACAACATGACCTATCTGGACGGTAGTCGTGCAGATATGGTCACGATTACCGAGATGCTGCCCAAGCACAACTCAGATCACTCGCCCCTGGCTCGGCACACCGTGGTCTATACAGTTGATGTCGACGAAGCGCAGCAGACCGCAAGCACTGTCTCTTCTTTTGCGGTCTATCAGACACAGTTGGATGGTATCAACTCCCACGTGCTCGCCGGCGAGTCCAATGTATTCCTCGTGGGCAAATACCGGGATCAGTTCCGCATTGATTCGGGTCGACCACTCTTTGTCGAGCGCATCGTTCAACTCGATACCCGTCGTCTCGATAAAGGGTCGCACTGGCCCATTTAAATCACACAGATCTGTCTAGGGAGCGTTGGCTGTACGCGACCCTGCCGGCATTCGAACGTTTCGAATGCTTTTTTACATTGATCACTAAAACCAGATGAATATCTCCAAAGATGAAGCCTGGTTTCGCGTATGCGTAGCTGCCGATCTGGTCGATGGCCAATTGCAGAAACATCTCGCTGGTGAGATCGCAGTGGTGGTCGCAAGAGCCGGCGACGAATTTCGAGTGTTCCCTCCTTTTTGCCCGCATATGGCCGAACCACTTTACGAGTCAGGCATCTGTAAGGGCGGTACGCTGACTTGTTCCAAGCATCTATGGCAGTGGAATATATTGACAGGCGAGCAGCGGGGGCCAGCCGAGAGGCCGTTGCTGTTATACCCCTCGGAGTTGCGCGGCGATGAGGTATGGGCGTACATCGAAGAAGAGCTGACCTACGATTTTGATGAAGAAGATGACGATGATTTTGAGTGGTAAGGTAGTTGTTTGCCGTTATCCATCTTTTAATGCCAGGGCAAGATTTTGGCCAACGTTACTTTTTTGAATAAACAAGGCCGCGTGACGGTCGAATGCCAAGAGGAGGAAACGCTGCTGCAGGCCGGATTACGCCAGGGAGTCCCGCTTCCCTATGGTTGTGGTGCTGGCGTTTGCTCTACCTGCGTTGCTCGGGCAAGGCCAGGTACCGTGCGAGACGGTTGGCCCGAGGCGCCGGGTGCGAAAAACCTCAAACGGGAAAAAGGCGAGTGCCTGCTGTGCCAGAGTACTGTTGCCGCCGATTGTGAAATCCTTGTCCCCGGAAAACTTGTTCTGACAGAAACCACTGGCCAGAATCCGTTGCATCAATCCGCACGACTAAAAGGGATGCAGACGGTGGCTCCCGATGTGGCTACCTTTCAACTGGAACTCGATAAGCCGATCGATTTCATGGCGGGGCAGTACCTTTTGCTTCGACTGCCGGGGATGGCCGGGTATCGACCCTATTCAATGACCAGCTTCGACGCCAATACCCGGCAAGCGACATTTGTGATCAAGCGATTTCCAGGTGGGAGATTTTCAGAAGCGTTATTTGCTGGTGGTGCCGCGGAGTATCGGGTCGATGTATTTGGGCCTATGGGCCTGGCCACTTTTGACCCCGGGGAGAATCGTGACCTTATATGTCTTGTGGGTGGTTCCGGCATTGCAGGAATAATGTCTATTCTGAGCCAGGCGGCCTCCCTTGATTACTTTAAGAAGCATCGATTGACTATTGTATTTGGGGTACGCCGGCTAGAGGATTTTTTCTTTATTGAGGAACTCAAAGTCGTGCAGAAAAGTGCTCCGGAGCATATTCAAATTAATCTAGCGATCTCTGATTTCCAGGCGGGAGGCAGTGTCGACTCACAAGTCCATGGATTCGCCTTGCATCATGGCTTCGTGCACGAGGTCGCCGAACAGTTGAATGGCAACGTTTTTTCCGAGCGGTTGGCATTTCTCGGTGGTCCACCCGCGATGCTGACAGGTTCCTTGGCCCTGCTTCTAGGCGTAGGGACACCTGTGGCAGATATCCGCTACGACAAATTCGGTTGACTCTGAAGCGCTCAGTTTTCTCGACAAGGGCAAGCCTACGCAACTGACGAGATCGACTCTTCCGATTTTTTCTCAAGACGGCGCTGATGCAAGGGTGGCTCGGTATAGCCGTTGCAAACCTGCCGACCATTAAAGATCAGATCGCAGGCTGCCTTGAAGGCAACGCCGTCACACGAAGGCATCATCGCCTGGTAGTCAGGGTCATCGGCATTCTGCCGATCAACAACGGCTGCCATGCGCTTTAATGATGCCGTGACCTGCTCCTCGGTAACGATGCCGTGGTGAAGCCAGTTGGCGATATGCTGGCTTGAGATGCGCAACGTGGCGCGATCTTCCATCAGTCCGACATCACGGATATCAGGTACTTTGGAGCAACCGACGCTCTGGTCGATCCAGCGGACCACGTAGCCGAGTATTCCCTGACAGTTGTTGTCGATTTCATCTTGAATGTCCTCGTCTGACCAGTTCGGATCTTCACACACGGGGATAGTCAGGATATCGTCCAGGCTGGCATGCGCTCGGTTTGTCAGTTCGGCCTGGCAAGACAGCACATCGGTCTCATGGTAGTGCATCGCATGCAGCGTGGCCGCCGTGGGCGAGGGTACCCAGGCCGTGTTGGCCCCGGCCCGGGGGTGATCACCTTTGGATTGCATCATGGCGGCCATTTCATCGGGCATGGCCCACATGCCTTTGCCGATTTGAGCGTGTCCAGGCAGGCCACAAGCGAGGCCCACGTCTACGTTCCAGTCTTCATAGGCCCGTATCCAGGGCTGG
>JABINT010000047.1 GCA_018698075.1 Acidiferrobacteraceae bacterium | reverse complement strand
GCCCGCTTTCTTGAGGGTATTGCCCGCCAGCCTGAATTGCTGCCGATGCTTCGCACCCAGTTCTTTATTGTGATGGGCCTTGTCGATGCTATCCCGATCATCGGTGTAGCGATCGCGCTGTACATCATGTTCGCCGTTGTAGGCGGCTGACCACCAGTTACAAGGTACAGGCTATGAACATCAACCTGACGCTGATCGGTCAGAGCATTGCTTTTGTTATTTTCGTCTGGTTCTGCATGAAATTCGTCTGGCCGCCGATTATCTCGGCGCTCAACGAAAGAAAGACCAAGATCGCTGACGGCTTGGCTGCAGCTGAAGAAGGGCAACGGGAAAAAGCCAGAGCCCAGGAACACGTTGCACAGGTAACTACTGAAGCCAAGGAGCAGGCGCAGGAGATCATCCGCCGAGCAGAACGCCGCGAGGTTGAGATGATCGAAGAAGCCAAGGGCAATGCCCGGACCGAAGGCGAACGTATTTTGGTTGCGGCCCGTAGTGAGATCGAGAAAGAAGCCAACCTGGCGCGCGAGTCTCTGCGGGGGCAGTTAGCCACATTGGCAGTTGCCGGTGCATCACGGATTTTGGCCCGCGAGGTTGATCCCAGCGCCCATGCACAGATGCTGGATGACCTGACGGCCGAACTGTAACGCACACCAATCCAACGAATTCATAGCTACCGTGTCAGAAATATCCAGCATTGCCCGCCCCTACGCCCAGGCCGTATTTGAACTGGCCCGGGACTCTGGCGACTATGTACGTTGGTCGGAGGTGTTGCACGCGTTAGCCGAGATAGCGACCCAGCCACAGGTGAGCACTCTTTTCTCCCATCCACGCGTGGCCCGCGAAGAGATTGCCACAATCCTGATCGACAGTTGCGGTGAACTGCTGGATGATGTTGGCAGGAACCTGGTGCGGCTGCTGGCTCGCAATCGACGGCTTGACGTGCTTAGCGCGGTTGCAGAACAGTACGAACTGTTACGAGCCGATGCGGAGCGCACGGTCCAGGCACATCTTGAGAGCGCGCTCGCAGTACCCGACGAGCACCGCCAGCGTATTACCCAGGCTCTGGAAAAGCGGCTGGGTCGGCGTGTGGAGTTGACAGTCAGCACAGATGAATCACTGATTGGCGGCGCAGTGATCCGCGCTGGCGATCTTGTTATTGACGACTCAGTTCGGGCCCGGCTCGAGAAATTGGCAGCTGCAGTTGGCGCCTGATACAGGCGCTGCAAGCGGCTTCACGAGGAATTAAAGAATGGCTATGCAACTGAACCCCTCCGAAATCAGCGAACTGATCAAGGAACGGATAAAGGATTTTGATGCCGGAGCTGAGGCGCGTACCGAAGGTACCGTGGTCAGTCTTACTGATGGGATTAGTCGTGTGCATGGCCTGGCTGACGCTATGCAGGGTGAGATGTTGGAGTTTCCCAACGACACCTTCGGCCTGGCGCTTAACCTCGAGCAGGACTCGGTGGGCGCCGTAATACTTGGAGACTACGAGCATATCGTCGAAGGTGATACGGTCAAGTGCACCGGACGAATCCTCGAGGTGCCGGTAGGCACAGGCTTGCTTGGACGCGTTGTGGATTCGCTTGGTCAAGCTATTGACGGCAAGGGCCCGATTGAGTCGGAAACCACATCGCCGATTGAGAGCATCGCGCCAGGCGTCATCACCCGCCAGTCAGTGTCTGAGCCGATGCAGACTGGTCTGAAGTCCATCGACTCGATGGTACCGATCGGCCGCGGCCAGCGTGAACTTATCATCGGCGATCGCCAAACCGGCAAAACCGCAGTAGCGATCGATACCATCATCAACCAGAAGGACACGGGCGTTAAGTGTATTTATGTCGCTATCGGCCAGAAAGCATCCTCGGTAGCCATTGTGGTCAGTAAGTTAGAAGAGCACGACGCGATGGCGCACACCATCGTAGTTTCGGCATCGGCAGCCGAGTCTGCAGCCATGCAGTACATCGCTCCGTACTCCGGGTGCGCCATGGGCGAGTATTTCCGCGACCGCGGCGAAGATGCCCTGATTATTTACGATGACCTGACCAAGCAGGCCTGGGCGTACCGGCAGGTTAGCCTCCTGCTGCGTCGACCGCCAGGCCGTGAGGCTTACCCAGGAGATGTTTTTTACCTGCATTCACGATTACTCGAGCGGGCCGCGCGTATCAACGCAGAGGAAGTTGAGAAGCGTACCGGAGGCGAAGTTAAGGGCAAGACCGGATCGTTGACGGCACTGCCCATTATTGAAACCCAGGCAGGTGACGTATCAGCCTTTGTGCCGACCAATGTGATCTCAATCACTGATGGTCAGATCTTCCTCGAGACGGACCTGTTCAACGCCGGTATTCGTCCTGCGATTAATGCCGGCCTGTCGGTTTCCCGGGTCGGCGGCGCAGCTCAGTGCGGCCTTATCAAGAAACTCGGCGGCGGGATTCGCCTCGCACTGGCACAGTATCGTGAACTGGCAGCCTTTTCCCAGTTTGCTTCTGATCTTGACGAAGCGACCCGCAAACAGCTCGAACGGGGTGAGCGCGCGACTGAACTGATGAAGCAGAAACAGTACTCGACCATGTCGGTGGCAGAAATGGCAGTCAGCCTTTTCGCAATTAACGAGGGTTACCTCGATGACGTTGAGACTCGCAAAGTTGTGGAGTTTGAGCAGGCGATGCAGAGTCATATGAAGAGCCAGTGCAGTGATTTTATGGACGAGCTGAATCGTGATCAGGCCTATAACGACGAAGTCGTTGCCAAGTTTCACGACGCGCTGAAGGACTTCAAGACCAACGGCAGCTGGTAAGCGTTCAGGCTAACTCGCGGAGCATCACGATATGGCAGGCGCCAAGGAAATCCGGACCAAGATCAAGAGTATCCAGAATACTCAGAAGATCACAAAAGCGATGCAGATGGTCGCTGCGAGCAAGATGCGCCGCGCCCAGGAGCGGATGAACCAGGCTCGCCCCTATGCCGGGAAGATGCGTAACGTGATGGCGCACCTGGCGCAGGCCAACCTTGAGTATAAGCACAGCTATACCAAGACTCGCGAAGTCAAGCGTGTGGGTTTCATCATAGTTTCCAGTGATCGGGGCCTTTGTGGCGGCCTCAACATCAATCTGTTTCGGCAAGTGATTAATTCGATGACCGAGTGGCGCGATAAAGGCGTCGATATCGATGTGACCATCATCGGTAGCAAAGGCCTGGGTTTTTTTAAACGCCTGGGCGTGAACATCGTCTCGGAGGCAGCCCATCTTGGTGACAAGCCGCAGTTGGCCGAACTGATTGGCGCCATGAAGATTATGATGGATGCGTTTACCGATGGCCGTATTGATCGGCTGTTCTTAGCGCACAATGGTTTTGTCACCACCATGACGCAGCAGCCCCGGGTCGACCAGTTGATTCCAGTTGCGGCATCCGAGCCGGACGAGCGCCTCGAGCAGCATTGGGATTACCTCTACGAGCCGGATGCCCGCGAAGTAGTTGATGCGCTGATGATGCGCTACGTCGAGTCGCTGATCTACCGCGGCGTGGTTGAGAACATTGCTTGCGAGATGGCGGCGCGAATGGTGGCGATGAAGTCTGCGTCTGATAACGCGGGCAACCTGATTGATGAGTTGCAGCTGGTCTATAACAAGGCGCGCCAGGCAGCCATTACCCAGGAAATATCCGAAATTGTTGGCGGCGCAGCGGCGGTTTAGCGCTCGACCCTGCCCAGGAAAAGACAAGGAACCTTTACGAGGAAACATGCTATGAGCACCGGCAACATCGTTGAAATTATTGGCGCCGTGGTGGACATCGAGTTCCCACGCGGGTCGGTACCGCGGATATACGACGCCCTCAATGTCAGCGAAACGGGCCTGACACTGGAAGTCCAGCAACAACTGGGTGACGGCATTGTGCGAAGCATTGCCATGGGATCAAGTGACGGCTTGAAACGCGGGCTGGAAGTCAGCAATAGTGGGGCGCCCATTACGGTGCCGGTGGGCGAAAAAACCCTGGGCCGGATCATGGACGTGTTGGGTAACCCGGTAGACGATGCAGGCCCGGTCGAAAGCGACCAGCAGTTGCCGATTCATCGCAAGGCCCCGGGATACGCGGACCAGTCACCCACAGTCGACATTCTTGAAACTGGCATCAAGGTAATCGACCTGATTATGCCGATCTCTAAGGGTGGCAAGATTGGCCTGTTTGGTGGTGCCGGTGTGGGCAAGACCGTTACGATCATGGAACTGATCAACAATATTGCTAAGGAACATTCGGGTTTGTCGGTGTTTGCCGGTGTGGGTGAGCGAACTCGTGAAGGCAATGACTTTTATCATGAGATGAAAGAGTCGGGCGTGCTCGACAAAGTGGCTATGGTTTTTGGCCAGATGAACGAGCCACCGGGCAACCGTTTGCGTGTTGCCTTGACCGGATTGACAATATCTGAGAATTTCCGCGACGAAGGTCGGGACGTGCTGCTGTTTGTAGACAACATCTACCGTTACACCCTTGCCGGTACCGAGGTTTCGGCGCTGCTGGGTCGTATGCCGTCGGCTGTGGGCTATCAGCCGACGCTGGCAGCTGAGATGGGAGTACTGCAGGAGCGGATTACGTCGACTCGCACCGGCTCGATCACCTCGTTCCAGGCTGTGTACGTGCCAGCTGATGACTTGACCGATCCTTCACCTGCGACGACCTTCGCGCATCTAGATGCAACGCTGGTGTTATCCCGCCAGGTTGCTGAGCTGGGTATTTACCCGGCGGTGGACCCGCTTGATTCGACCAGCCGGCAACTGGATCCATTGGTTGTCGGTCAGGAGCACTATGATACTGCTCGGGCCGTGCAGGGCACCCTTCAGCGCTACAAAGAATTGCGAGATATCATCGCAATTCTGGGCATGGATGAGCTATCGGAGGAAGATAAGCAGGCGGTAACCCGGGCCCGCAAGATTCAACGGTTTCTGTCACAGCCCTTTTTCGTGGCCGAAACTTTCACCGGCTCGCCCGGCAAGTTTGTGTCTCTGAAAGACACGATCCGTGGGTTCCAGGGCATCATTGATGGTGAGTACGACGATATCCCGGAACAGGCTTTCTATATGGTCGGCGGCATCGAAGAAGTGATTGAAAACGCCAAAAACGTTACCTGATCAGGACCATAGGCAAGAGCAATGGCCAACACCATTAAAGTCGATATTGTCAGCGCCGAAGAAGAAGTCTGGTCCGGTGAAGGCACCATGGTATTTGCGCCAGCCGAAATGGGTGAAATCGGAATTGCACCTCAGCATGCACCGTTACTGACTCGCCTCAAGGCTGGCGAAGTGCGAGTGCAGCAGGAGTCCGGCGAAGAAGAGTTCTTTTTTGTTTCTGGCGGTATGCTCGAGGTGCAGGGCCACCTGGTTACCGTATTGTCGGACACCGCACTGCGCGCTCATGATCTGGACGAGGCCGCTGCGTTGGAAGCACAGCGCCGCGCCGAGCAGGCGATGAGCGACCGTAGCAGCGAGATGGATTTTGCCAAAGCCAAAGCGGAACTGATCCAGGCCGCCGCGCAACTTCGGGCTATCCAGAAATTGCGCGGCAAGGGTCGAGGCTGATACGCCCAACTGGGCAGCACTGTACCGAGCAAATTCCATGTCGCAGCAGGTTGGCGTCAACAAGATGGTATCGATTGCTTACACCATCCGTGATGGATTGGGTAATATCGCCGAGCATAGTGGCTTGCCTATCTCTTATGTGCATGGTGTCCAGAGCAACCCACTGTTTCCACAGATCGAGTCAGCGCTTGAGGGCTTGGCGGTGGGCGAGACTGCCGAGGTGTTCCTGACCGCTACCCAGGCGTTTGGCCCGCATGATCCGGGTCTGACCTTCTCGGACGATATCGACAATGCGCCTGAAGAACTCCGCTATGTGGGTGCCGAACTCGACGCCGAGAACGAACAGGGTGAGCCCATGCATTTCAGGGTGACCCGCGTCGATGACGGACAGATCATTATTGATGGCAATCACCCGCTCGCGGGGCAAGACATTACCTTCATCGTACGTGTAACTGAAGTGCGCGATGCCACCCCTGTGGAGTTGGCGGCCCAGGCTCAGCAAAGCATTCACTGAATTTGGTTTTGGCACACCTGGTGTCCCCCCACCTCGCAGTGATTGCAGTAATATTCTGTTTATGACGCTCGAAGTTATCGTACTCGCAGCCGGCAAAGGCACCCGCATGCGTTCTGCCTTGCCTAAGGTGCTGCATCGCCTTGCCGGACGGCCCCTGCTGGATCATGTGCTGCGCACCGCGGCGTTGTTGGAACCGGCGCGCATTCACGTGGTTTGTGGCTATGGTGCGCAGGCAGTGCGTGAACAGCTCGGTGAATCGGGCAATATCAACTGGGTTGAACAGGTCGAACAACTGGGAACTGGCCATGCCGTTAGCCAGGCTCTTCCCCATATCTCACCCGGGGCAACGATACTGGTGCTGTACGGCGACGTGCCCTTGGTGCGCGAAAACACACTGAACACTCTGGTGACTGCCCTCGGATCTGGCGGTTTAGCGCTGTTGACTGCCGAGTTGAGCGATCCCACCGGTTATGGTCGAATCGTCCGTGGCGACAACGGCGATGTCATCGCGATCGTTGAAGAGCGCGATGCCAGTGAGGCTGAGCGCGCGATCCTTGAAATTAATACGGGTTTCATGGCGGGCCCCGCCGAACAGTTTAGTGCCTGGCTTAGCGAAGTCGACAACGTTAATCGCCAGGGCGAGTATTACCTGACCGATGTTGTTGGCTGCGCTGTCCGATCTGGAGTCACGGTGAGCAGTGTGAGCTGCGCTGATCCAGCAGAGATTAACGGTATCAATAGCCGGGGAGAACTGGCCCAAGCCGAGCGATTGTTTCAGTTGCGCCAGGCCGACTCACTTATGAGTGCCGGGCTGACCCTGTATGATCCGGCACGCTTCGACCTGCGCGGCCAACTGAGTTTTGCCGACGATTGTGAAATCGATGTCAATGTGGTGTTTGAGGGAACAGTGACTTTAGGTTCAAAGGTTCGTGTTGGCCCGAATTGTCAGATCATCGACAGCGAGCTTGGCGATGGTGTCGAGGTGCGAGCGAGCAGTGTTATTGAGGGGGCGAAGATAGCGGCTAACTGCACTATCGGACCGTTTGCTCGCCTGAGGCCTGGGACAACACTGGCGACCGGCGCCCGCGTGGGCAATTTTGTCGAAACCAAAAACGCAGCCCTGGGGAAAGACAGCAAGGCCAGCCACCTGGCCTATGTGGGTGATGCACAGATCGGTCAGCGGGTAAACATTGGTGCTGGCGTGATTACCTGCAATTACGATGGCGCCAACAAGCACCAGACTCACATTGGTGACGATGCTTTTATCGGCTCGAACACTGCACTGGTTGCACCGGTGACGGTGGGTGACGGTGCAACCATTGGTGCCGGCTCTGCTATCAGTCGCGATATACCTCCCGGCCAGCTGGTCCTGACCCGCGCTGACCAAAAGACCCGGGACGATTGGCAGCGCCCGCAAAAGAAAAAAGACTGAATGCGTTCATATCTGCTCGACGGCAACAGGCTCGTCATCGAAAAATAATGACTCGGGGAAAGACGTTATGTGCGGGATAGTCGGTGCGGTAAGAAACTCGGACGCCAGCGGTTTTTTGCTTGAGGGATTGCGCCGTCTGGAGTATCGCGGTTATGACTCGGCCGGCGTCGTCATTATCAACCAGGACGGTGATCTGGAACGCGCTCGTACCGTAGGCAAGGTTGCCGAACTTGAGCATGCGTTGAACCAGGCTCCGCTGATGGGGATGACGGGCATTGCCCATACTCGCTGGGCCACCCACGGCGGTGTCACCGAACCCAACGCCCATCCACATATCTGTAACGGCACCCTGGCGTTGGTCTGCAACGGGATCGTCGAGAACCACGAAACTCTTCGACAAAAGCAGCACGAAGCAGGCCTGGCGTTCACTTCACAGACTGATACTGAGGTCGTGGTACACCAGGTGTACCTGCATCTGCAAAAGGGCCTGGACCTGGCTGACGCTGTGCGCGCAACTATGAAAGAACTTGAGGGTAGTTTCGCCCTTGCGGTTGTGCATGCGGGTGAGCCAGATCGATTGGTTGCGGCTCGACAGGGCCCCCCTTTGCTGCTGGGCCGCACCGACGACGAATCTTTTATCGCGTCCGATATTAATGCCCTGCTTCCTGTGACACGCCAGTATCAGGTGCTAGAGAACGGTGATGTTGTTGACCTGCGGGGCGCGAACTGCCTGATTAAAGACCGCACAGGTGTTGTGGTCGATCGATTAGTGCGTACCAGTTCCCAGTCGGGCGATAGTGCTGATCTGGGTGAGTATCGTCATTTCATGCAAAAGGAAATTCATGAACAGCCCCGCGCCGTAGCTGACACGCTGGAAGGTCGATTACGGGGTGATCAGGTGCTGGAAGACTCTTTCGGTCGCGAGGCAACCAGGATTTTCGACGCCACGCGCCAAGTATGCATTATCGCCTGTGGCACCAGCTACCACGCGGGACTCGTGGCGCGACACTGGCTGGAATATGTTGGAGTCCCTTGTGAGGTGGAGGTCGCAAGCGAATACCGCTACCGCCGACATGCGTCTCGTGAGGGCACTTTGGTGGTTACTATTTCTCAATCCGGCGAAACCGCCGATACCCTGGCGGCGCTTGAAGAAGCCAAACGCCAGGGAGTAGCGGGTTCCCTGGTTGTCTGCAACGTACCCGAGTCTTCCTTGGTGCGCGAGTCCGATCTGGCTTTCATGACCCATTGTGGCCCGGAGATAGGCGTTGCCTCGACCAAGACCTTTGTCAGCGCAATGACGGGTTTGCTACTGCTGGCACTGGCGCTATCGCGACGCCGGGGTTTCGACTCAGGGTTCGAGGCCCACGTGGTTCATCAGATCCGCACCCTGCCTGCAGCCCTGGAGTCGGCGCTTGGCATGGAGACTGCTATTGCAAATATGGCCCAGGCTTTTGGCGACAAGCAGAACGCACTGTTTCTGGGGCGGGGCGCACATTTCCCTATTGCGATGGAGGGCGCGCTCAAACTCAAGGAGATCTCCTACATCCATGCCGAGGCTTACGCTGCCGGGGAACTTAAACACGGCCCCCTGGCGCTGGTCGATGAGAGAATGCCGGTAGTCGCTGTGGCGCCCAATGACCTTTTGATCGAGAAACTGAAATCGAATCTTGAGGAAGTGCGCGCACGCGGCGGCAGACTGTACCTCTTTGCCGATCCGGCATCAGGCTTGATCGAAAGCGAGGATGTTCAGGTGCTGCATGTGGCGCCGGTGGACAGCGCCATCGCGCCGATTATCTACACCGTTCCTCTGCAGTTGCTTTCATACCATGTTGCCTTGATCAAGGGTACCGATGTGGACAAGCCGCGTAATCTTGCCAAATCGGTCACGGTGGAATAAGTACCGCATGCGTGAAGGCCACGCCCCAGCCTGATTGCAGTGCCAATGAAGCGTTATCCTCCCGAACTTTTCTCCAGTGAAGAATTGCAAGATGCTGTCGAGGTAGCCGAACTGGTCAAGTTCGCCTCGATCCACCCGGTGGATGGAACACTTTGCGATCCGGTATTTGCCCCTTTCGTGTGTACTAATCGTAACCAGCCCGCGATTTTTTGCGCTCATCTGGTGCGGTCCAATCCATTGCTGGAGATACTCTCCGGCGGGCCCTTGGCCTGCCGACTGGTTTTTCAGGCCGCCGACGGTTATATCTCCCCCTCGGTGTACGCGGAAAAACTGAAAAGCGCCAAGGTGGTGCCAACCTGGAACTATGTCGCCTGCCAGTTCTACGGAGTACTCGAACAAGTGCCCGACCGCGAGTTGCTCGATCTGCTGGCACACCAGGTAAACGTTTTTGAACAATCCCAGGATTCGAACTGGAAACTCGAAGATGCCCCTGCCGATTATCTGAAGCAGATGGCCAGCGCGGTGTTTGGCATCCGCTTCACCTCGGAGCGTTGCCGGGCGCACAAGAAAATCAGCCAGAACCGCCCGTCAGATCGAAGCGCGATAATCGCCTGGACGCAAACCCTACACACCCCATTCAAGTCACTGGCCCACTGGATGGCCGACAGTGGCGATACTTGATTGTGAAAACGGCTCAATGAGCAACTCCCACGGTGTCAGCAGGACACCGAAGCCGACCAGCACCAGCCAGCAACGGGTTGCGGGCTCGGATTGATAAGTTACTTGGTGCGACATACCTTGGTTCCTATCCCGAAACGGTTTGCGTCATTATCTATTTGGGGAACATAGAATGATTTATTGTGCGTAGAGCGGCGAAGTATTGACCTGTGTCAGGATCTAGAGTCGTTGCTGCCTGACACTAGAGATTTGCCACCGGGATTTGATCTGAATCAATAAAGGCAAAGAGGTCTCGGGATAGTGTCACCCTGCACACTCCGGTGACCCGATGGCCCATGCTTTCTAAGTGTTTCTATTCATCTTTGTCTATTGTCTTTGTTTTGCTGAAGCTGATACCAATTCATTAATCGGCGGCAGGTGCGAATGATGCGGGTGATCAGGGAAGTCTTTCCGTGTAACTAACTGTGAGTCGATCGAACCTTCCAGTTCCAAGAATTCGACTCTGTGGCACAACAGGATAGCCCACCCAAATGATCGCAACACGTAACCGAATCAGTTTCGATCCGGAACTAATCCGACGTTACGACTTACGCGCCCCACGTTACACTTCATACCCAAGCGCGGACCACTTTGAGAATAACTTTACTGAGAAACACTATCGGCAGGCAGCCGTAACCAGTAACGAGATCCCCATACCGAGCGCACTATCGCTTTACTTCCATATTCCATTTTGTAATTCACTTTGTTTCTTTTGTGCCTGCAACAAGGTTGTCACCCGGCGCACTGAAGTAGCTGATGAATACCTGGATTACCTGTGTCAGGAGATTCAATTACAGGGCGGTTTGTACGACAACGACAGAGAAGTCGTACAGCTACACCTGGGTGGCGGTACGCCAACATTTCTAACCATGAATCAGATCAAACGACTGCTGCAGAAGGTCGATCAGCATTTTTTGCTTTCAACCAGCCCGGATCGCGACTTCAGTATAGAAATTGATCCCCGCACCGTAGCGCTGGAGTCTCTTGAATCCCTGAGACAACTCGGATTCAACCGGATCAGCCTGGGAGTGCAGGATTTTGAACCCAAAGTCCAGCAAGCGATTCATCGAATTCAGCCTGCAGAAGCCACCCTGGAACTGCTCCAGTACGCCAAGGATATTGGCTTTGAATCCATCAACGTAGATCTAATTTACGGACTCCCGCATCAAACTTTTGAGACATTCAACCGTACGCTCGAACTGTTGATGACCGCACCGCCAGACCGGTTATCCGTATTCAACTACGCCCATCTGCCCTGTCGGTTTCCACCACAACGCCGAATCCACGGAAAAGATCTCCCCAGCGCCGAGGAAAAATTGACCATTCTGGAAACCTGCGTTCACTGGTTGACCACAGCGGGTTACAGCTACATCGGCATCGATCACTTTGCACGACCGGAAGATCCGCTAGCCCACGCTCAATTAAACGGCACTCTTGGGCGCAACTTTCAGGGGTATTCCACCCACACAGGCTGCGATCAGGTCGGACTGGGCATATCCTCAATCAGCCAGGTTGGTGCGTGTTACAGCCAGAACGTGAAGGAACTCTCACCCTACTATGCCGCGACAAACCATGGTCGACTGAGCGTAGACCGGGGCTTTCAGCTTTCTCCTGACGATGAGATACGAAGACGGGTGATAGAACAACTGATGTGTTTTAGTCGTGTAAATCTCAATTCAGTTCTGGCGTCATCGGAGAACACGCCAGAAACCTACTTTGCAGGTGAATTTCGGGTACTGGAAGAAATGATAGACGACGGGCTTTTGTCTATCGACGATAACAACACGATCGAGGTTTCACCCTCTGGAAGATTTCTGATCCGCAGTATCTGCAAGGTGTTTGATATTTATTCGGCACCCGGACGCGAGTCACGATATTCCCGACTGATCTGAAGTCGCTGAAAACAGAAGCTGGGGCGAGTCACGCTATGATGGTTGGACCTATACCGGCTTACCGGCCTCCAGAACCATGAACCTGGCGGTGCAGAGCCTCGAAATCTTGAATGATTACAGTTCTTCCGTTGACGAGCGCCAGATGATGCTCTTTAAGCCGCTTAAAAAGACGGCTGACAGTTTCGGCGGTAAGGCCCAGGTAATTTGCGATGTCATAACGGGACATGCTCAAACGGAGTTCAGTACCTGAAAACCCGCGTTGCCTGAACCGTAAAGACAGACTCACAAGAAAAGCCGCCAATCGTTGTTCGGCCGTACGACGGGAAAGCTGCAACAGCATAGACTGATCGGTGGTTATCTCCCGCGCCATCAGCCGATCCAGCTCACGTCGCAGATTAGGGAGCTTGACCACCAGTTGATCGATAGAACTCAGCGGTAATTCACAAACACTACTGTGCTCGAGTGCGACCGCTGAACAGGAATAGTGATCATCAAATCCATCAAAACCGAATAATTCACCTGGCAGGTAAAACCCGGTAACCTGGTCTTCGCCATCAGACGCTGAAATGGTTGTCTTGAAAGAGCCTGACTTCACTGCGTACAACCCCCCGAACACATCCCCAGTCTGGTAAAGAAAATTACCTCGCGCCATTGCTGGGCGCTGATCAACCATCGTCTCAAACTGTTCCATATCGTCCGGCGACAGCGCACGCGGCAGACAGAGTTCAGCCAGGGAACAGTCCCGACAAGTCAGCTTCATAGGGATATTAAAGCCAGAAGAAACAGCAACATAGAGGAAACCAACATTACTTAGATATTTCCTTACATTATAAACAGAAATATCGTTGATTCGGCAGCGCGTACACAGACCCCGCCTCAACCGGTCAACTGGCAGGTGATTTGCCACAAATGCGCCGGTCCTTGACGTAAGTCAAGCGCGCCACCGGTCGATTCCGTCATAACACCCGTCTTCGACGGCTCGAATCAGCCGTTTACCGACAACCAAGGCGAGGAACAAGTTATGAAGAGTTTTACAGGTGGAGAAAGAATCATATGGTGTATTTCAGCGTCAATCGCAGCAGTTGCCGTGATTGCTCTGACTCTGACCGCCATAAAATGGGTTAGCGCTTAGTGATATCAGTTCGAGCAGAGTTAAGTTACTCTCACCTTGATTGGATGATCCTTATAGTGACGAGTTGTGAAGGACTGAATTAATCAGTGCCTGCCAGAAACTAATCTTTAACTCATACACTAGTACATACGCGCCTGCGCCACGACACACTGCTATACAAGGATGGGTTATGCCCCATGCCTCGTGTTAGCCATTTACCAGATCGACCAGGTCAATATATCGATGTGTTTCACCCGTTCTAGGGCGATGTTTTACTGAATACTTTTGCCCGTCGATTTATCAATATATTGATTGAGAGAAAGTCTCATCTTGGACTTTTTCTGTTTTTCAGGCTTAAAACGTTAACATGAGGTAATTTGAGGAGGGCGGTCAGTTTTTAGCATTCCACCCCAACTTCGATCCCTCAGGTCACGCTAGAATCTTCCTAACAAATCCTAGTTTTCCTATCTATCTTGCAAACGTTTGCCGATCCGTTCCGGGACTCTAAGGTGATCGACCGCCTCGAAAGCCCCATTGCGAGCGGTGCGGGCGACGAGCCTGATGTATTGTCTGCGATCAAGACCGACCCGGGTCGGGTGAGTTTGGACACGCTGAATGAGCCGATACGTCTTGGCAGATTGTTCAAGCTTCCTTAGCCTTAGGTGGTTTTGCCCCGAAGCCCAAACCGGTCAGACAACGATTTCGAAGCGTCCGATGACGAACATCAAGCCGTTAGCTTGAAATGCCTGGTGTACGAGAGGTATTGCTGACTTTTTGTGGATTCTCGATATGATCTCGCCACGGGTCTAGAGGGTTTTCTTTGTGTTGGGGTGCTTACAATGAAAGACTCGTCGCAGGCCTTCTGTTGCATACTTGCGGAATATGAACGATACCCCACGCGAAGCGCTTCCTGTTGTCGTAACCACCGGCGAACCTGCTGGTGTGGGGCCCGAACTCGTGGTGCAACTGCTGCAGCAGCAAGTCACTGGCCCGCTGTGTATTGCTGGCGACCCGGATCTACTGCTGGAGCGTGCGGCCCTTTTGGGTTTGCCCCTGGCGTTAAGTAATGACACGCTGGTTGCGCCCGGTGGTAAGGCGGCTGTGCTGCCGGTTAGCCTGAAAACCTCTTCCCAGCCAGGCCTATTGGATGTCACTAACGCGCTTTATGTGGTCGAGATGCTCGAGCGCGCTACTGATGGCTGCCTTAAAGGTGAGTTTGCGGGCCTGGTCACGGGCCCGGTACAAAAAAGCCTGCTGATTGAAGCAGGCAACGACTTCATAGGCCATACCGAGTTTCTTGCTAAACGCTCTGGCGTAAAAACTCCGGTGATGATGCTGGCGAACGACCACCTGCGGGTCGCATTGGTCACGATCCATATGCCGTTGGCCGAAGTGGCCTTAGCACTCACTCGTGAGCGCCTGGAGGGGGTCCTGCGCGTGCTCGATACGGATTTGCGTATGCGCTTTGGTATAGCAACTCCAGCAATCGGGGTCTGCGGTCTTAATCCCCATGCTGGCGAGGCTGGGCACCTGGGCCAAGAGGAGATTGAAGTCATCATACCGGTACTTCAAGCGTTGCGTGCACAGGGCTTGGATCTACGCGGCCCCTTGCCGGCCGACACTGCATTTACCCAAGACTCTCTTAAAGGACTGGATGTGGTGGTCGCGATGTTCCACGATCAGGGCCTACCGGTGATCAAGCACGCGGGCTTTGGTAGCGTCGTGAATATAACTTTGGGCCTGCCCTTTGTGCGCACCTCGGTCGATCATGGCACCGCGCTGGACCTGGCCGGTACGGGCCAGGCGGATGTGGGTAGCCTGGTTGCCGCGGTGAAACTGGCGCAACGATTATCCAGTGACTCCTGAATCGCCCACCCTGCCCCGGCCGAGAAAACGTTTCGGTCAGCACTTTTTACATGATGCCGGTGTTATCCGGCGTATCGTCGACAGCCTCAATGCGCAACCAGGTGAAGTGCTGTGCGAGATTGGGCCAGGACAGGGCGCCCTGAGCGATCATTTGGCCGAGCTTGGCAATACCTTGCACCTGGTGGAGATAGACCGTGACCTGGCACCTTTTCTAGGCCAGCGTTATGTCAAACATTCGCAGGTGCAAGTACATGAGCAAGATGCATTGGCCGTTAATTTGGCCGAGCTTAATCCGGACCAGCCCTTGGTGATGGTAGGCAATCTGCCCTACAACATCTCCTCGGTGCTGTTGATACATCTGCTGTCTCAGCGCGAAAAAATCAGCCGTATGCTGTTTATGTTGCAAAAGGAAGTCGCGCAACGGTTGGTGGCCGACCCAGGCGCCAGTGAATATGGACGCTTAAGTGTCATGGTCGGTCGCGTTTTCGAACCACGCATCCTGTTCGATGTTGGCCCCGGTGCTTTTACACCGCCACCCAAGGTGCGCTCAAGTATCGTGGCGTTGCAGCCACACCGCGAGCCGGTGGGTCCATCAGTGCGAGACGATGCCTTCGAAACATTGGTTCGCCAGGCTTTTTCGCAGCGGCGTAAAACGCTCCGAAACAGCTTGAAAGGAATCTGCTCCGAGGCACTTATCAAACAGGCCGGTATCGACCCGGCTGCCCGGCCTCAGACACTCTCAGCCGCTGATTACGCGCGCCTGGTGTCACAACAGTTGCTCGAGGCAAGCAGTTAAGTCAGTTGCTGTCCCGGGCTTTTCTGGTATCGACGGGCACTTCCGGGCTGCCAAGCAGTGACGCCATGGTGGATTCAATCCAATCCTTCGCGGCCTGATTCACCGCTCGTGGTTTTTCGCCCTCGGTAGCAATAGGTGGCCCTACGCACACGCGGATGACACCGGGCTTTTTCAAAAAACTGCGCCGCCCCCAGTAACATCCCGCATCGTGGGCTACTGGCACCACCGGCACGCCCGCCTTAACCGCCAGCATGGCGCCCCCGGGGTGGTAAGCGCCCTGTTCACCCGGAGCCATGCGGGTGCCTTCGGGGAAAATCACGACCCAGCGTCCTTGTTTAATCTTCTTGCGGCCCTGGCGCAATAGACGATCAAGCGCCCGCACTGGGGTCGCCCGATTAATTGCGATTGGGCTGGTGGCTGCAAGGCCCCAGCCAAAAAACGGCAGCCATAAGGCCTCGCGCTTCAACGCCCAGGTCTGCGGCGGGAAGATAACCTGGAACAAAATGGTTTCCCAGGCCGATTGGTGTTTGGACAAAATGACGCCGGGCTGTGAGGGCAAGTGCTCCATACCTTCTACCTGGAAGCGTAATTGGCAAGTCAGTGCGAGCCACCAGCCGATAAAGCGCGCCCATAGGCCAATAATGCGCATCCGCATTACCACCGGTACTGGCCATACGATCAGCGCGATCGGGCAAAAAAGCACCGCAGAGATCGCCATGCCACAAAAGAACAAGATAGAGCGGACCCAGATCATGCGTCCCTCGGAACTGGCCGCTCAGCCGGCTCCACTTGCCTGGCGGCACGCCTGCATGGCCGGGTCCAGCGCGCCGGACAACAGGGCGTCAGCAAATGTGGCCAGATCATCATAGACCAACGCATGGGTAAGTTCGTTGTGAGCCTGAGCCTCTATCAACGCTTGGTGCGCAACTGCCCCTTTCCCGGTGCGTACCAGTATGGGCAGAGCGCCTACGGCACTGGCGCTTTGCAGGTCTTTCAGGGAATCGCCCACCATCGGCACGCCGGCTAGCGGCGCGTTCAGACGCTCGCTGATTTCATAAAGCAGTCCGGGCCGTGGCTTGCGACAGGCGCAATCGTCATTCGGTCCGTGGGGGCAAAAGAAGATTGCATCGATCCGTCCACCGTGCTTGCGCAGGCTATCGGTCATTTTCTGGTGGATGCGGTTCAATGTTTCCATCGTGTAAAGGCCCCGGGCAATGCCCGACTGGTTGGTGGCGACTGTCACCCGATAGTCGGCCCGGGAGAGCCGAGCCAGTGCTTCCAGGCTACCGGGGATAGCAATCCACTCGGCGACCGACTTGATATAGGCATCCGAATCAAAATTGATCACACCGTCGCGGTCGACAATCACCAGGCCCGATTTCATCTATTCGTTCCGAAACTCTGACACCCGGATGCGACCATCGACGATACGGCTTTTGCGTTGGGCCAATGTGCCCATCTTGGCCCAGAAGGCATCATCCAGTTTGAAGTTACCAGCAATAGAAGTACCGATCAGCAGGATCAGCAGGTCGGCACACTCCTCGGCCAGGGCTTCGGTCGCCTTGCCTTTAGTGATACAGGCTGAAATCTCGCCCAGTTCTTCTGCCATCAGAGCCACGCGGTAGGGCATGTCCTCACCACCTTGCTCGCGCAGACGATGCTTGTCATGAAAAGCCTGTACCGCAGCCAGCATGCGGTCATAGTGTCCCCGGTCATCTACCACTGGGACGCTCCGGTGTTTGCAGCAGCGAGATATCGGCGATGGTCAGGAACAAACTGCTTAATTGTCCCAGCAGTGTCAGGCGATTGGTCCGCAGTGGCAGGTCTTCGACCATAACCATGACCTCGTCAAAAAAGCGGTCCACCACAGGGCGCAAGCCAGCCAGGATGCGAAGTGCTGCCGGGTAATCGGCGCGCGCAATGGCCGGTGCGATGGCCCCTGCCGTTTCAAGTATCGCCTCGGATAATGCGATTTCTGCGCTTTCGATCAGCAGTTGCGGCTTGAGCTCTTTGGCTATCGATTGCTCACTTTTGCGCAGGATATTGCGAATACGCTTGTTTGCGGCTGCCAGACTAGCGGCATCGCGGTGATGGCGAAATTTCGCGAGGGCTTTCAGGCGTCGGTCAAAGTCCAGGGGCCGGCTGGCGCCTGCTTCGAGCACGGCCGAAATCTCGTCCTGAGCAAACCCTAACGCCGCGTACAGTGCGCGGTAGCGTTCCATCACAAAGGCGATGCACTGCTTTTTTGCGTTGGCGCCAACAGGATTACCAGCCGCGGCGTAGGTATCGGCCGAGTGATTCACGAGTTCGACGATATCCAGGTCCACCTTTTTTTCGATCAATATGCGGATAACGCCCAGCGCAGCCCGGCGTAGACCGTAGGGGTCTTTATCACCGGTAGGTTCCTCCCCAGCTAAAAACAGCCCAACCAGAGAATCAATCCGGTCAGCCAGCGCCAGCACCCGTCCTGGGGTGCTCGCCGGAAGTTTGTCGCGGGCGTGTCGCGGCAGGTAGTGCTCTTCGATAGCCCGGGCGACGGCCGCAGGTTCCTTGTCATGTTGGGCAAGGTAACGACCCATGGTGCCCTGCAATTCCGGAAACTCTCCGACCATGCCCGTAACGAGATCTGTCTTGCACAGATGTGCGGCTCTGGCACAAAGGGTTTCATCGACCCGCAGTGTCTGGGCGATTTTGACCGATAAGGTCTCGAGCCGGCGCGTCTTGTCATGCAGGCTTCCCAGAGCCTGGTGGAAGAGGACGCCGTCCAGCTCATCCACCCGATTGTCCAGCGGTCGGCGGTTATCCGTTTCCCAGAAGAAGCGGGCATCGGCAAGGCGGGCGTTGAGCACTCGCTCATTGCCTGCCCGTACGCGCCCCGGTGCGGTGCTACGGATATTGCTTACGGTAATGAAGACTGGCAGTAGCTTGCCTCTGGTATCGATTACGTGGAAATATTTCTGATGGTCGCGCATAGATGAGATCAGTGCTTCGGTGGGAACTTTAAGAAAAGCCGGGTCAAACTGACCTAGAAGCGCATGGGGTTTTTCCACCAGTGCGGTGACAGTATCGAGCAGCTGTGGGTCGATAACTGTTTTGCCGCCGGCCTTAATGCCGAGTCGGGATACCTGCTGCTCGATCAGCCGTGAGCGTGTATTGAAATCGGCAATGACAGCGCCTTGCTTTTTAAGGGTTTTTTCATAATCGCCAGCGTTACGGATGCTGATACGTGCCTCACCCATAAAGCGATGCCCCCGGCTGATACGCCCGGCAGCAATGCCCAGGGCCTCGCACGGCAGCACTCGCTGACCATGCAGTACCACCAACCAGTGTACCGGGCGGACAAATTCGGCCAAACCCTCGCCCCAGCGCATGCGTTTAGGTATTGGCAGTTTTTCAATGGCGCTGTGGATACAAGGCTCGATAAGAGAGCGCGCGAGCGCCCCAGGCACGAGGGCCCGATGTACCAGCCATTGGCCCTTGTCGTTTTCCAGCCTTTCCAACTGATCGACGGTTACGCCACAGGAGCGGGCGAAGCCTGTGGCAGCTGGCGTTGGTTGACCTTGGTCGTCAAAAGCAGCGCCGAGTGCCGGGCCACGACGCTCGTTGATCTGATCGGCACAGCGGTGGGCGACGCCCGGAACCCGTACCGCAAGTCGTCTTGCAGTCGCAAACCAGCTCATGGACCCTTCGCAGCCCAGCCCGGTGTCGATCAACGCATCGGTTAGTAGGGTTGCAAATTGTTCGCCCATCTGTTTCAGGACCTTGGGCGGCAGTTCTTCGGTGCCCAGTTCGATCAGTAGATCTGCCCTGCCCTTGGGCTGCCCGCTCATGTTTGCCCCCGGGGAAATTCCAGCGCCTCGCGTGCCTCGAAATAGGCCTGAGCTACGCCGCGGGCTAAGGTGCGCACCCGGCCTATGTAGCGGGCGCGCTCAGTTACGCTGATGGCTCGACGGGCATCGAGCAGATTGAAGGTATGCGAAGCCCGTAACACCTGTTCGTAGGCCGGCAGTGGCAGTTTTTCTTCGAGCAGGTGGTTACAAGCCGTTTCGCAGTTCTCGAACTGGTTGAACAGTACCGCCACATCCGCATGCTCGAAGTTATAGGCGGATTGCTCAACTTCGTTTTGGCGATACAGGTCGCCGTAACTGAAGCGCTCGTTCCAGCGCAGATCAAAGATACTGTCTACACCCTGCAGGTACAGGGCAATGCGCTCCAGACCGTAGGTGATCTCTCCGGTGACCGGTCGACAGTCGAGTCCGCCAACCTGCTGAAAATAGGTGAACTGCGAGATTTCCATGCCGTTCAGCCAGATTTCCCAGCCAAGCCCCCAGGCGCCCAGGGTCGGTGACTCCCAGTCATCCTCGACAAAGCGCACATCGTCGCGGCAAAAACTGATACCGAGGGCCTCTAGCGAACCCAGGTATAGATCCTGGAATTCTGGCGGCGAGGGTTTGAGAATGACTTGGAACTGGAAGTAATGCTGCAGTCGGTTCGGGTTTTCACCATAACGGCCGTCTGTTGGCCTGCGTGAGGGCTGTACATAGGCAGCGCGCAACGGCTCCGGACCCACGGCGGCAAGGAAGGTCGCAGTGTGAAAAGTGCCGGCTCCGACCTCCATGTCGTAAGGCTGCATGAGCACACAGCCTTGCCCAGCCCAGTACGCCTGGAGGCGCAGGATCAGGTCCTGGAAATGCAACGTTTTTTCGCTCCCAGCGCAAATACGGGTTGAGTGACGCATTATAACGGCAGGGGTTTTATCCGATAGTTTGCTCTCGCGTTGGCTGGAACAGATAAGTCGAGTTGCTACAATCCCGACTTATGAAAGCCGTTGCTCATATACCTCGAACCCGCCGGGCTGTTGCGCTCATATCGGGTGGCCTGGACTCCATGCTGGCGGCCCGCGTAATGCAGGATCAGGGACTGCATGTCGAGGGCCTTAACTTTTTTACCGGATTCTGTGTCGAGGGCCACACCCATGCTATCCGCAATAATCCGAACCGAAAACCTCGGCGCAACAATGCGTTGTGGGTCGCCGAGCAGTTAGGCATGCCCCTGCACATTGTCGATGTGATTGAGGAGTACAAGTCGGTGTTACTGCGCCCTCGTCATGGCTACGGTGCAAACCTTAATCCTTGCCTGGACTGCAAAACCTTCATGGTGGGAAAGGCCCTGGAGTGGATGCAGGCACATGATTTTGATTTCATTATTACCGGTGAAGTGCTGGGTCAGCGGCCGATGTCCCAGCGCCGGGATACTTTTCCGGTGGTGGCCCGTGAGTCAGGAGCGAACGACCGTTTGTTGCGGCCGCTTTGTGCGCAGCTACAGCCACCGACCTTGCCTGAGCGTGAGGGCTGGGTTGATCGTGAGCAGTTGTACGGGTTTTCCGGGCGTACCCGTAAGCCGCAGATCGCCTTGGCCCGCCAGCTGGGGATCGAAGATTACGCACAACCTGCCGGTGGTTGCTGTTTTTTGACCGATGTTGCCTATAGCCGCAAATTGCGCGACCTATGGCAAAGCCGGGCCAAGCGAGACTATGACCTGGATGACATTATGTTGCTCAAGGTCGGGCGGCATTTGCGGCCAAAGCCACATCTCAAGGTGATCGTTGCCCGCGATGCTGGCGAGACCCGTTACCTGCGCGGTTACCGCAAACGTTTTACTTACCTCGATATGACCAGTCATAACGGACCACTGACGCTTGTTGAGGGCGAGCGGGATGACGCCGATGTGGAGTTGGCTGCCCGGATTGCGGCGCGTTTCGGACAGGGCCGCGAGGCAAAAAGTGTCAGCTTTCAGTTCGTCAGCCGGGACGGCATCGAACGCGAATTGCAGGTGGCGCCCTTCACGGTGGATGAAGTGCTAGAAGACTGGTACCTGTGAGCACGTATCAACTGGATGCAACCGGATTGCTCTGTCCGCTGCCGGTCATTCGTACCCAGGATCGGGTAGCGACCCTAAGGCAAGGGGATGTGCTGTCTGTTCACTGTACCGACCCGGGAGCCCTGCTTGATATTCCTGCCTGGTGCCGGATTCACGGTCACGAGTTGTTAAGTACGCAAGAAAATGAAGAAGAGGTGCTAATCTGCATACGGGTACGAAAATAAAACCCCAGTGCACAAAAATAGTGCATAATTAAATCATGGCGCACTAAATTAGTGCTAATGCACTAATTAAGAACCCCAATACGGGGCTTTTTCGCTGGCACGTAATTTGCTTTAGTTACAGGCAGGCTTAGTTGTTATTTCATTTTTCACCGCGCGCTTCTAGGGTCCGGGCATTGCACCGGTCCTGATGTGGCGCGTTAACCGTCGAGGAATCCGTCCCCATGTCAGCTGATGACGCTTTAAAGTTTATCCAGGATAAAAACGCCAAGTTTGTCGATTTCCGTTTCACCGACACCCACGGCAAAGAGCAACACGTGACCGTGCCGGCGTCCGTGGTTGATGCCGACCTTTTTGAAGAGGGCAAGATGTTTGATGGCTCATCGATTGCCGGATGGAAGGGCATCAACGAATCAGACATGATCTTGTTGCCTGATCCTGACTCTGTGGTGGTCGACCCTTTTATGCAGGACACCACAGTATTGTTGCGTTGCGACGTGGTCGAACCTGCGACTATGCAGGGTTACGATCGTGATCCGCGTTCTATTGCCAAGCGGGCTGAGGCCTATCTCAAGTCAACCGGTACCGGCGACGATGCTTTCTTTGGCCCTGAAGCCGAGTTCTTCATTTTTGATTCGGTACGCTGGTCCAACGAGATGAGTGAAGCGGCGTACCACATCGAGTCGGTCGAGGCAGCCTGGAGCTCAGGCAAGGATTATGAAGAGGGTAACACCGGCCACCGTCCCGGCGTTAAGGGCGGCTATTTTCCCGTACCGCCTGTTGATTCGCTACAGGATGTGCGCTCAAGCATGTGTCTTGCCATGGAGGACATGGGACTCGGGGTAGAAGTGCACCACCATGAGGTTGGCACTGCGGGACAGGGCGAGATCGGTGTGCGATTCGACACCCTGGTCGCCAAGGCTGACCAGACCCAGATTTACAAATACTGTATCCACAATGTAGCCCACGCCCATGGGCTGACTGCGACCTTTATGCCCAAGCCGCTGGTGGGAGATAACGGTAACGGCATGCATGTGCACCAGTCCATATTCAAAGGCGGTGACAATATGTTCGCTGGCGATGAATATGGCGGCCTAAGCGAGACCGCGCTGTATTACATCGGCGGTATTTTCAAGCATGCCCGGGCGCTGAATGCATTTACCAATGCCAGCACCAATAGTTACAAGCGCCTGGTGCCCGGTTTTGAAGCGCCGGTCATGCTGGCTTACTCGGCCCGTAACCGTTCGGCTTCGTGTCGAATTCCTCATGTCAGCAACCCCAAGGGGCGGCGGGTTGAGGTGCGCTTCCCCGACCCCACCGCGAATCCCTATCTGGCGTTCTCAGCTTTGCTGATGGCCGGACTGGATGGCATCCAGAACAAGATTCACCCAGGCGGCCCGATGGACAAAGATCTTTACGATCTGCCGCCCGAAGAAGAGAGCGAGATCGCAACGGTAGCGCATTCTTTTGATCAGGCGCTGGACGCGCTTGACGTCGACCGTGAATTCCTCAAAGTGGGCGGTGTCATGAGCGACGATATGATCGATAGCTATATCGAACTCAAGATGGGAGAGGTGCAGCGTCTGCGGATGGCGACCCACCCGGTCGAGTTCGATATGTATTACAGCGTCTGAGCGGGGCAGCCCCAGCCCGAGTTGTCCTGGGCCGCCGCCTGTTCTGAGTTAATATGCACCAATATGGTGCAAATCAGATGAACCAATCCCAGACTGTCGACTATCTGCAGGTTCTGGAAGCGCTTACCACGGCCGTGCTGGTCGTTGACGCAGATAAGCGGGTCAGTTTCATGAATCCCGCCGCTGAGACATTGTTGGCGACCAGTATTCAACGTGGGGTGGGTCGTGAGGTAGGCGAATTGGTGCCGTTGGGTATCACTTTGCAGGCAGCATTAATGGCTGCGGAGCAGGGCGACACCACCACGCTGCGCGAGGAAACACTGGTGCGTCTGGGTGATGCGAACACGTTGTGCGTTGACTGCACGGTGTCACCGTTTGGCGTACAGCACCAGAGTGGTTTTATGATCATTGAACTCGACCGAGTCGACCAGTTGACGCGTATCGCGCGAGATACCTGGGTACATGAACGCCAGGATGCCCTGAATCAGATCGTGCGTGCTTTGGCGCATGAGATCAAGAATCCTCTGGGCGGCCTACGTGGTGCGGCGCAATTGCTGGATCGGGAATTACCACGGCGTGAGTTGCGCGAGTACACGCATATTATTACCCACGAGGCAGACCGCCTCAGCCGATTAGTTGATCGGTTGACCGGCGGCTTTCAGGCCATGGATCGCCAGCCGTTTAACCTGCATTCGGTCCTCGAACATGTGCGCAAACTGATACTGGTCGAGTCACCGGAAGGGGTGGAGTTCAAGCGCGACTATGACCCGAGCATTCCCGATGTCTGCGGGGATCGCGCGCAGATGATCCAGGTGGTGCTCAATATTGTGCGTAACGCGGTACAGGCCATGGAAAGGCGTGGGCAGATTAGCCTGCGGACCCGTGTCAGGCGACAGTACACCTTGCGTAACCAACGACATCGGCTAGTCGTAGAGGCCTCAATCACGGATAACGGGCCGGGGATCGATCCCGAGCTGATTGACCGGGTGTTCTTTCCGATGGTGACGGGACGGGCCGAGGGTACTGGCCTGGGTCTTGCGTTGGCCCAGGAGATCATCCACCGTCATGCCGGCTCGATCGAGTGCACCAGTGAGCCGGGCCGAACCTGCTTTGTGCTGGCCCTGCCGGTAGGGGAAGCACAATGAGACCGGCGCCTGTAGTCTGGGTGGTTGATGATGATGCCTCTATACGCTGGGTACTTGAAAAAGCGCTTACCAGCGCCGGATTTGCACCTACCGTTTTCGATAACGCCGACAATGTGCTCGGCCGCGCCCTGCGCCGCGCCCCCGATGTGCTTATTACCGATATCCGCATGCCTGGCACCAGTGGCCTCGATCTACTAAAGGCGTTGGGCGATGAGTTGCCCGACCTGCCGGTCATTGTGATGACTGCCCACTCGGACCTCGACAGTGCGGTGTCGGCTTATCGCGGCGGCGCCTTTGAGTACCTGCCCAAGCCGTTCGATCTGGAAGAGGCGGTAGCGCTGGTCGGGCGAGCCCTGCAGAAAAAAGCCGACCAGGAGATACCCAAGGCGCCAGTTGCACCGAGTGGCGACATGATTGGCGAGGCGCCGGCCATGCAGGCCGTGTTTCGCATGATTGGTCGGCTGGCCGGTTCGGCCATGAACGTGTTGATCTCTGGTGAGTCTGGCACTGGCAAGGAACTGGTCGCGCGTGCGATTTATCGCAACAGTCCGCGGGCAGAGCGTTCTTTTGTTGCCATCAACACCGCGGCCATTCCCGCTGATCTTCTGGAGTCAGAACTTTTTGGTCACGAGAAGGGGTCGTTTACCGGTGCCGAGCGCCAGCGCCAGGGGCGTTTTGAGCAAGCCGCGGGCGGAACGCTGTTTCTGGATGAAATCGGTGACATGCCGCTGGATCTGCAGACTCGGCTGTTGCGGGTGCTTTCGAATGGTACCTTTTTTAGGGTGGGTGGCCACGAGGAGATAGCAGCGGACGTGCGCGTGATCGCCGCGACCAATCAGGAACTCGAAGGGCGAGTTCGCGAAGGTCGATTTCGAGAAGACCTGTACCACCGGCTTAACGTGATCGGCATTCACTTGCCGGCGCTTCGTGAACGGCGCGAGGATATTCCCGCTCTGGTCCGGGTTTTTTTGGACCAGGCTGCGCATGAGTTACAAGTTGACTCCAAGCAAATGGATGAGGCGGTGATGACGGTACTCTGTGAGGCTCCCTGGTCGGGCAATGTCCGTGAACTGGAAAACTTGTGCCGATTGCTCACCGTTGTCGCCCCCGGGCGGACCGTTACACTGACCGATCTGCCGTCCGGTTTTAACACCGCGGCCAGCCTTGGTGAACCGACCCAGACCTGGCAGCAACTGCTGGGCCGGGTCGTAGCAGATCGTTTGTCAGAGGGACACCACGACATTCTTTCCGAGGTTGGCCCGGACTTCGAGCGTGTACTGCTGCGCACTGCGCTCACTTTTACCCGTGGCCGCAAACAAGAAGCTGCCCGATGGCTCGGTTGGGGGCGCAACACCCTGACCCGCAAGCTAAAAGAACTGGGGATGGACTGATCAGGGGCAGATTCAGATGCCCATATTGCTAAGAGCCATCATGATGTGATTGAGCACCCCTGTTGTGCGTGGGTGTTCAACTTCCAGCTGGCGGATCGATTCCTGTACATTATTGACCAGGGTATCGTGACTTTCCTCGCCGGAGATTTCCAGGCGTGTCTCAAGATTTGCCACCAGCGCGTTCAGGCGGTCACGAGCGCTGTGGTCGGCTGCAGGCAACTGCCTGATTTCATCACGCAGTTGATCGATCAGCTGATGCAGGGTCTTTTCGGGCATAAGGTTATAAAGATGGCGTTTAGGGGCAGACGTCGCGACATTATACTTTCGTCATCAATCTAAACCACAGCCCAGATCAGGAGATACCAATGACAGCCCTCCAGGGAAAAACAGCCCTCGTGACCGGAGCCAGTGCGGGCATTGGCCTTGCAACTGCCCGCATGCTGAGTCATGCAGGAGCGCGGGTCATCTGCTGCGCCCGCGCTCTTGAGCGCTTGCAGATACAACTCGATGAATTGCCTGGACCTGGCCTGGCCGTAGAGCTGGATGTGGCCGACGCCGTATCTGCCGCCAGCCTGCCGGACCGACTGCCCCAAGACTGGCAAGCGGTCGATATTCTGGTGAATAACGCCGGCAGCGATATTGGCGGACGCCAGCCTTTCCATGAAGGCGATATCAACCAGTGGGCCGGAACGATACAGACCAATGTGACCGGCCTCATGCAGGTGACCGCGGCCATGCTGCCGGGCATGCTCGCTCGCAAGCAGGGGCACGTCGTTAACATCGGTTCGACGCAGGGCTTGACTCCGGTTGCTGGCTGCGGTGCTTACGCCGCAAGCAAGCATGCAGTGCACGGTTTCAGTGAAACGCTGCGACAAGAATATGCGGGGACCGGTATCCGCGTCTCAGAAGTATTGCCGGGCATGGTGAAAACCAATTTTGCAGCAACGCGCTTTTTCAGTGCCGAGCGCGGCGACGAGTTCTATGACAACTATGGGCAATGCCTTGAGGCTGAAGACATTGCACGTTCGATTCTGTTTGTGCTGGAACAACCAGCCCATACAGTGATTGCACAAATCGTTGTGGTTCCGGATAACGGAACTTAGACCAATGTCCTTCACAATGCTTCCGAAAATATCCCGCCGCTCGTTTATTGGTGCCGGGGTCGCCGCGGCTGCAGCTGCCGGCACGCTCAGCTGGGTATATAGAGCACGCAACAGTTGGGACGAAGCGGTCGGCCTGGTTGCCGACCCCCACGGCATTATCGATTTGCCGCCGGACTTTTCCTATCAGGTGTTACAGCGGGTCGGTGACGCCATGAGTGACGGCTTTAATGCGCCATCTGCGCCGGATGGCATGGCTTGTTTTCCCGGAGAAGAAGACACCTGGATCATCATGCGTAACCACGAGATTCACAAAGGTACCCCGGTCGACAGCGGGTTTGGGGCCGCCCCTGATCGGGGTGGCGGGGTCAGCCGGCTGGTGATCGACCGCGCGAGCGCTGCGCTACGTGCAAGCAACATGGTATTGACGGGGACTTCACGTAACTGCTCCGGTGGGCCAACACCTTATGGTTGGTTGAGTTGCGAGGAAGTGGAGGAAGCGGGACACGGTTATGTTTTTCTTTGTGATCCAGGAGCATCTTCCGTGCAGGCCCCGCATCGGTTACCGGCGCTGGGGCGTTTCCCCCACGAGGCGGCCGCCTTTGACCCGGCATCGGGCATAACTTACCTCAGCGAGGATGCCTCCCAAAGCGCTATTTACCGTCATGTGCCGGATAGCCCCGAGCAACCTTTTGTGGGCGGGCATTTGCAGGCGCTGAAAGTTCAGGGACAGGATCGGTTCGACCTGTCTGAAGGCCAAAAGATCGGCGACCAGTTTGCAGTTGAGTGGGTGAATATCAGTGATCCTACAGCCGCCGATAAGCGTACGCGTACGCAGGCGCAGCAACGCGGCGGCGCTATTTTTTCGCGTGGAGAGGGCGCCTGGTTCGATGGGTCCAGCGTGTACCTGTGCTCTACTGATGGCGGTCCAAAAGGTCGTGGGCAACTGTATCGGCTTGAT
>JABINT010000193.1 GCA_018698075.1 Acidiferrobacteraceae bacterium | reverse complement strand
GTAATATTGCCCAGAATGGCCTGTATCTGTTCCTACCGCTTTATCTGATTAACGAACTGAAGACCGGCGCGATCTGGATGGGTATGGTGATGATGGCGCTGCAGATCGGTGGATTGGTTTCGGGCCCGGTCGCCGGCATATGGTCAGACCAGGTCGGTAGGCGGCCAGTGATCCTGTGGGGGCTTGCTGGCAGTGCGGTACTGTTAGCCCTGATCACGCCTTTTCCCAACACCTTCGTGGTGACTTCGGTAGTAACTCTCGCGGGATGCTTCCTTTTTTCCGTACGCCCGGTGGTACACAGTTGGATGATGGATCTGTCGCCGCCCACCTATTTTGGAACGACGACTAGCATTCTTTTTGGTACCCAAGCGATCATGACAGTCGTAGCCATGCCAATCGGGGGCTTGATTGCCGATTCCTACGGGCTGGCCAGCGTGTTCTACCTCCTTGCAGCGATGGTGTTGATTGCTTATCTACTGATCCTTTTGTTGCCAACACCGCCTACAGGCGAGCCCACTCGTGGATGATTTTCCAAAAAGTCAGCATGCTAAGCTCAAACAGCGACGCGGCATCGGAGTGTTCGCGACCCCATGAGACTGCAGCCATAATAGCGGCCAGAAACCAAAGGTGAGTATTTCATGTTGAACGTGTTGGGCCGAAGGAATTCGTCAAACGTACAAAAGGTATTGTGGGCATGTGACGAACTTCACCTGTCTTATGAACGTGAAGACATCGGTGGGGAATTTGGACATAACCTGAGTGCCAAATACCTTGCGATGAATCCCAATGGAACTATTCCGACTTTGATCGATAGCGGGAGAGTCCTTTGGGAATCTAACGCGATTGTGCGCTACCTATGTGAAAGTCGTGATCCACATGGCCTGTTACCAGGGGATGTATGGTCGATTGCCCTGGCTCAGCAATGGATGGACTGGCAACAGACCATTCTGGCTCCAGCGATTCGCCCTCTTTTCTGGAATCTGATCAGAACTAGTCCAAAGAACCAGGATCTTGAAGCCATTTCGACAGCTCGGAACAAAACCGAGGCGGCGCTACGCATACTGGATGACCATTTATCTGGGCACAAGTATGTGACCGGAAACTGCTTCAGCTTTGGTGATATCCCCGTGGGTGTAATGGCCTTTAGGTGGTTTAATCTGGATATTCAGCGAGCCAGCCTGCCCAATCTTGAGCGCTGGTACCAAAGACTCACCGCTCGTCAGCCTTTCGAGGACAACGTCATGATGACGCTGAGTTAGGACCGATTGGCGCCATGTTTAATCTATTCGGAAACGAAAGAAAATCGAAACGCCTGAAAAAGGATGCGTTAACCATCATTCGTTCAGACGAGGTGGCCTATCGATCTGCCCATCTTAAGGCCTGCGCGGCTATGGTCGCTGAGTATCTGGGGACATTTTTACCCGCTACACCCAAGATAAGAACTGGCCCAAGATCGGCGATCTCGCTTAAACAGCGTCATCGTGATGCGAGGCGTAGGCGTGACCAGGTTCAGCTGACAGCGGCGACGTTATCAATAATTTACCTTCGAGCCCGTGAAATTGGGCCACTTGGCGCGCCGACCTGTGAGATCATCGATAATGCTATGGAGCGGTGGACTGGTGATCCAGACGCGGCACCAGACGCCCCACCCGATCCCACCCGGGCCTCTGCCTCGTTAACACCGAAATGACAAAGTGGCGATCGATCACTTGGCTTTTACCCATTTGATCAATCATCGGGGCGTCACATGGGGAACAGCAGGCCCCTGAGTCAAACCCCCAATCAACGCTCTGTAACGCTTAATTAAGTAACCGGATCGGGCCGCCAGAAATCCAGGCGAGAACGTCTTCGACTGCCTCTCGGTATCCCAGTGTGAAGTTCTCTTCAGTGACATAACCAGTGTGACCGGTCAATACCGCATTGTCGAGCCCGCGAAGTGAGTGTTCAACCGGTAAGGGCTCAATACTGAATACGTCTATACCGGCTCCACGAATAAGCTCGCGTTGGAGGGCATCTACGAGGGCGGTCTCATCGACGATTGGCGCGCGGGACGTATTGACTAGATAAGCGCTGGATTTCATCAAATTCAGTTCTCGAGCACCGATCAGCCCACGGGTGCGGTCGCTCATCACGAGGTGGATCGTAACAATGTCTGAAAGGCAGAGTAATTCATCTTTGCCTACCCTGGCGACACCGCACTCCTGCGCTCGGGCGTCAGTTAAGTTCTGGCTCCAGGAGATGGTCTCCATACCAAAGGCCTGTCCCACTTTGGCAACCTGACTCCCCAGTTTGCCAAGCCCCAGTAACCCCAAGGTTTTGCCACGCAAGCCGCCCGCAAAACCCTTTTGCCACCCGCCCTCATGCATCGAACGGTTCTCAAGCGGTATCTTCCTGACCAGCGCCAGGATCAACGCCCAGGTATGCTCAGAAGCCGGATACCCCAATAGGTTAGTGCCACAAACATCGATACCACAGTCGCGCGCGGTTTCCATAGCGATCGCTTGGTTGCGTAATCCGGTCGTCACCAGCAAACGGAGTTTGGGTAACCTTGTCAGTAAGGAGTCCGGAAACCCGGTGCGCTCGCGCATGACGATCACAATGTCAAAATCGGTAAGCGCTTGAGCTGCCTGATCCTCGTCGCCCAGGTGCTCAGTAAAAACACTGATCTTCGCGTGTCGCTCAACAGCGGACCAATCCACTACTTTCAGCGCGACGCTTAGATAATCATCAAGAATAGCCAGTTTCATACTACAAAACTCTCGCGCTTACAGACATAGAACCACCTGCTAGATTGGCGTAACCAGCCGGTGTGAGCTGGCTAATCCAAGCCAAACCACTGGCGGAAGCCGAATCTTCGCAGATTTTTTTTTGTTATCGTGCGCGCAGTCGAGGATCGAGAAGATCACGCAGTGCGTCACCAAACAAATTGAACCCGAATACCGCAAGCGTGATCGCGAGGCCTGGGAAAATTGGGACCCACGGGGCGCTTTCTGCGAACTCTTCGGCACCGCCTTGCAGCATCAGACCCCATGCTGCCGTAGGCTCCTGCACGCCTAACCCGAGATATGACAACGACGCTTCTAGCAAAATGGCGTGGCCTACGAACGTGGTCAACATGATCAGGTACGGCGCCATCACGTTGGGCACCATGTGTCGCAAGATGATCCGACTGTGTCCAAAACCCAGCGCCCGCGCTGCATCTACATACGGTATCTCTCGAATGGCGAGGGCGCTCGAGCGAACGACTCTCGCACACTGCGGGATAAACGGAATCGTAATAGCAATGACAACGTTGAGAGTGCCTGCACCCAAGGTTGCTACAACCGCGAGCGCTAGAACGATCAATGGAAAGGCCATCAAAATATCGACCAGGCGTTGAACGACCAGATCAAAGATGCCACCAAAGTAAGCACTCGCTACGCCGAGAATTAAACCCAGAGTGGAGCCTACAAAAGCGGCAGTGAATCCAACAAACAGCGCCGTGCGGGCACCGTAGATAATGCGGGTTAGGATGTCACGACCGAATGCATCCGTCCCCATCCAGAAATCGGCGTTTGGCGCCACTAGCATGTGTTCGAAAGAGATCATTTCGGGGTCGTAAGGCGATAGAACCTCCGCAAAAATAGTAGCAAAAAGCATGATCAAAACAACCAGCCCGCCGGCAGCTCCTAGCGGCTGTCGACGAACTAAACCCCAGAACTGCACATACCAGGGATCTCGAGTCTCCTCGGGGACGATATTCTCGATCGCTGTTTGCGCAATTGCCAACGAAAGGTCCTCGTTCAGCCGTAGCGAATTCGCGGATCAAGCCAGGCATAGACAAGATCGACCAGAAAATTGGTAAACACAGCCACTAAGACGACCAGCATGACCAGTTGTTGGGTAAGATTAAAGTCCTGCGCGCCGACTGACTCGACAAACAACCTTCCCAAGCCATTTAGATTAAACACCTGCTCGGTAACCACGAGACCGCCCATTAAAAATGCGAATTCGATTCCAACAATGGTCAGCACAGGCAACATGGAATTCTTAAGGGCGTGCCGATTGATAATGATCTTCTCAATCATGCCCTTGGCCCTTGCGGTACGAATATAGTCTTCTCGCAATACTTCCAGTAAAGCTGATCGGGTCATTCGGGTGACGACAGCCGAATACCGATAGCCGGTTGCGACGGCAGGCCATATTAACTGCGACATGTTGCGCCAGAAATCCTCAAACGGCGAGACATAGTAAATGGGCGGCATCCATGGTTCACCAAAAAACTTCTGGCTGCCTATTAAAAGACCAAGAATAATCAGGATGCCAAGCCAGAATGACGGCATAGCAATGCCTGCAATGCTGAACGAGCGCACGACATAGTCAACCCAAGTGTCCTGCTTAACGGCAGAGATAACACCCAGTGGGATCGCGATGAGCACAGCCACCAGCGTTGCCATGATCGCAACCTGGATTGACAACTTAAAGCGTATGGCAATCTCATGCGTAATCGGTTTGCCTGTCCACATCGACTCGCCTAAATCCCAAGTGAGGTAACCACTAACGAAATTGTAGAACTGGACGAGAACGGGTTTGGTGAGGCCTAATTTTTCTCGGCACAATTCGATCTCAGCCTCATCCACGAATAGACCGGTACCTGCCAGTCGTACTTCGCATACATCACCGGGGATCAGCCGGAGCATAAAGAAAATTATCATCGCCGCACCGAGCAAGGTCGGGATAATCAGTAACAGGCGCTTGGTGATATATCGATGCATTCTCTTGCCAGAAAAGAAGACCGCCTGCCGCCGTATAGGCGACAGGCGGGCGCTTCAACTCAACAAACTACGTTAACAGTGATCTACTTCAGTAATCACTGATCCAATCAAAACATCGTTTACGAACACTTACCATCGGTGCACCAGACATTATCTAGGTGCTGGTTCAGGTAATGACTCGGAGCGATCTTCCAGCCCTTCACATACTCGCGGTGTGGGTTGATCTTGTACCACCACAGCGTGATGGCGCCGCTAGCGAAGTCTAATGCCGCCTTCTCATATTGGCGCATGATTGAGCGTTGCTCATCAAGGGTTTCCGCCCGCATCAGGGTGTTATAAAGATCTTCGACTTCCTGACTTTCACACTGCGAATAGTTATTGCCGGCACTGCACAGGAACTTCGACACGTCCGCTATCGGGTTGATCACCGACTGACAGTTAAAATCAATGGAGACATCGAAATCAAACTGTTTGCGCAAAGTGGCGTAGAACTGCGGTGACGGCTTGACCGTCTGCTGTGGATCCAGGCCAACCTTGCGCCATTGATCCACCAGCCAGGTACCCACCACCTTGTACGGCTGGTCGACACCGCGGTTGTTGAACACAAACTTAAATCCTTCCGGGACCCCAGCTTCTTTCAATAAAGCTCGTGCCTTGGCTCGGCTGGCTTCGATATCACGGGAATACCCAATCAGCTGCTCCAATTCTTCTTGCGAAGCCGCGAGCGGGTGTCCTGGAAATACCAGACCACCAACCGTCTTGACGATCGCAATCTGCGACAGATACTTCGAGCCCGCATAACGATCGACCGCGAGGGTCAGTGCTTGGCGTACCCGTATATCATCAAATGGAGGCCGCTTGGTGTTGACCGTCGACATCAGCACGCAGTTCCAGTCGCTTTCTTGGACTGTCAGCTTGTCACCCAGCGCGTTGACCATATCGTCCCTTGCCTTGGGCGGAAATCCTCGAAACTCAATGGATGCCTGATTGCCACGGATAGCGTTGATCCGAACAGCCATCTTCGGTGCAGAAATCGCCTTGAACCCATCAAGGTACGGTCTTCCTTCGAAGTGATAATTCGGGTTCTTCTTACCTAGTACATGTTGGCCTGGGATATCCTCTATAAAGATATAAGGTCCGGTGCCGTTGATGTTCTTTTTGTGCCAATCATAGCCATGGGCGTCCAGATCTTTCTTGCTGTAGACAAAATTGAATGGTGTTGCTACAGCCGGAATGAACGCGCCTGATGGGAACTTCAGATTGAATACCACTGTGTTGGCATCGGGCGCTTCAACAGAATCAACCATTTTGAAAAACGCCTTTCGCGAACTCGGCACGCCTTCGGGCGGAAAAATGATTTTGTCATAGGTGGCCTTAATGTCCGCCGACGTCAATGGCGTGCCATCATGAAACGTGATACCACTTCTGATCTTGAACGTGTACTTGGTACCGCCGTCTGTAGCTTCCGGCACATCACCTTCACACAGGTCGCACTTAAAGTCGGCCGGGTCGGCCGGATTTTCGGGGTTTACCCGAATCAACAAGCTGTAGAACGGTCTGATGGGATGCCCCATACCGAACGTGGTTTCCTGATGGCCATCATACGATGGGATCTTACTGGCCACTACAAAACTCAAGGTCCCCCCGGGTTGCGGTGTCGCCGCCATCACAGTCGCCGTCAGGCCGACCGCCAGAAACGCTCCTGTCGCTACAGAAATGACAAATTTCCTAGTAATTTTTTTCATTTCCTACTCTCCTCGCTTTTGTTTAACAGCGTCAAAATGTTTACCAGCATCAAAACATGCCGATTGGATTATTGTTGTTAATATTGGTCGTTACAGTCAACACCTATTTCGTCCTCATACGCATTAGAAAACCCTTATAGGGTTATGGCTATCCAGAACAAAAGACTAAACTTGGCTGCACGCCACCCAGTGCCCAGGTGAAATCTCACGACCCTGTGGCACTGACACTCTACAACTGTCCACCGCCAGGGGGCAGCGGGGGTGAAAAACACACCCGCTGGGTGGGTTCATAGGGCTCGGCACCTCACCTTGAAGCACTTTATGCGCTCTGTGACTTTCCACCTCAGGGTCCGGGATAGGCACCGCATCCAGGAGGGCGCGCGTATAAGGATGCGTTGGGCGATCAAACAATTCATCGCCACCGGCCAACTCAACCAGGTTGCCAAGATACATGACTGCGACTCGGTCTGAAATATGCCGTACAACGCTCAGGTCATGTGCAATGAACAGATAGGTCAGGTTGAACTGCCTGCGCAGATCCTCCAGTAGGTTAATGACCTGGGCCTGGATTGATACATCCAGCGCTGACACCGCCTCGTCACAGATAATAAATTCCGGGTTAAGCGCTAAAGCACGAGCTATACCGACCCGCTGCCGCTGGCCACCACTCATTTCGTGGGGGTAGCGATCAGAGAATTTCGGGTCGAGACCGCAGACGGATAGCAACTCGTTGACTCGGGCCTGACGTTGTTTTGGGTCCTTGATGATGCCGTGTACACGCATGGGCTCGGCCAGCATGCTACCGATCTTCATTCGTGGATTGAGCGAGCTATACGGGTCCTGAAAAATCACCTGAATCTTTTCCCGAACCGGCACCAACGCCTTCTGGTCCAATTGCGTAAGGTCCCGCCCTTTAAACAATATTTGACCGTCAGTAGAGCGTTCAAGCTGCAGAATACAACGCCCTACGGTGGTCTTGCCGCAACCGGATTCGCCCACCAGGCCCAGGGTCTCGCCTCGTGCAATACTGAACGATATGCCATCAACCGCTTTGACGTGGGCTACCACTTTTTGGTGCACGGTACCCTCAGTGACGGGAAAATACATTTTTAGATCGCGAATCTCCAAAAAAGAAGGTTCAGCGGCTTGAACGCCGACCTCACTGGAGGGTTGCCTTTCGGTAGCCAACGTCATGATGCGGCCCTCAGATCCCGGATTTCATTAGCGCGCCAGCAGGCGACGGAATGGCCATCTCCAGTTTCCTGAAGGGAAGGAATCTCGTTGCTACACCGGTCAATCGCAAATCGGCAGCGCGCCCGAAAAGCGCAGCCATCATCCAGGCGAGTCAGGTCAGGTGGCTGGCCGATAATGGGCACCAGACGCTCCCCTCGCGGTTGATCCATGCGTGGGACCGACGCCAATAATCCCAGGGTGTAGGGGTGGAGCGGATCATGATAGATCTGCTTGGCTTGCCCCATCTCTATCATTTTTCCCGCATACATTACGTTTACCCGATCTGCATAACGGGCAACGATACCCAGATTATGGGTAATCACAATCAGGGCCACGCCGAGCTCTCTAGTCAACTCCTTCATCAACTCGAGAATCTGTGCTTGAATGGTGACATCCAATGCAGTCGTTGGCTCATCAGCAATAATCAACTTTGGGTCACAACTCAGCGCCAATGCGATCATCACCCGTTGCCGCATCCCACCGGATAAGTGGTGGGGATACTGATCGAGGCGCCGTTCAGGGTCGGCAATGCCGACTCTCGCCAGTAATTCAACCGCCCGTTTGTTGGCAGCCTCTAAAGATAAACCCAGATGATGCTGCATGGTTTCAGTCAACTGCAGCCCAATGGAGAGTACCGGGTTCAATGAGGTCATCGGCTCTTGAAAAACCATGCTGATTTTGCGGCCACGAATGGTGCGAATCTCATCTTCGCTGACAGTCAACAAATCCTCGCCCATGAAGTGGATGGTTCCGCCAACTACCTTACCCGGCGGCCACGGGATCAAGCGTAAAATGGACATAGCACTGACTGACTTACCGCAGCCGGATTCACCGACAACCGCCAGGGTTTCTCCTTCTTCAACGTCATAAGAGACGTCGTCCACGGCTCTAACAACGCCGGCCGAGGTGAAGAACTGCGTCTTCAGATTCTTAACTTCCAGCAACTTAGGCATTTATCCAGATCCTTGGACCTGATGAGCAGTCCTTTTAAGCCAGAGTCCAACCGGCTTCGCGCCGACCCATGATCGACTAGCGGATACCCATCGAACAGGCTCATTAAACTGTGTTTGCATCTATAAATTTAACACTAACCGCAGGCAATCACTTCTGGTGGGATGATAACCGTGTCGAGTTAGCCATTTCATATTAACGGGTTCCCCTCACTATACACTGAAAAACGATTGCAACAATATGGACTTAATTACTGCTCAAACCATTTCTTTTCAAAGGCCCATACTTTATCGAATCCCATCATTTTACTGAACCGCGTGAAATCATAGAGCGGGGTTTTCAGCCCAGGACTGCTTCCCGTCTCCTTCAAGTGTGTATACACCGATTCCACAGCGCTACCCGCAGCCAGAAACGCAGTACCAGGGAATATGGCCATCTGGTAACCGATTTCCTGTAATTGCTGGGCAGCCAACACCGGCGTATTCCCACCTTCTACCATATTTGCCATCAACGGCTGATCAATCTGGCGGCAGATTTGGGTCATTTCCTCGATTGACTCCGGGGCTTCAATAAACACAATATCTGCGCCCGCCTCGGCAATCGCCTGGCCGCGCCGAATCGCTTCGGCAAGACCCAGTTGAGACCGAGCGTCAGTTCGGCCGATCACCAGGAAATCGTCGGACTCCCTGCTTGCAACAGCCACCTTGATTTTGGCAACCATATCCTCAATGGGAATAACTCTGCGTCCGGGCGTATGACCACATTTCTTGGGAAACTCCTGATCCTCCAGTTGTATTGCCACCGCACCTGCTCTCTCGTAACCTCGCACCGTATATTCGACATTCAACAACCCGCCGTACCCCGTGTCTCCATCGGCAATCAGTGGGGTGAGGGTTCCTTGCGCAATCTTCGCGACACAATTGACCATCTCGGTATAACTCGCAAGGCCCGCATCAGGCAACCCAAGACTCGAAGCAACCACGCCGTACCCAGTCATGTAGAGTCCCGGAAACCCCATACGGTCGGCAACTCTTGCAGAGATTAAATCAAACACTCCCGGCAAGGTCATGTATTCTCCTTGCCGTAGACGATCCGCAAACTCTTTTCTTTTTTTTTCGCTCATTG
>JABINT010000192.1 GCA_018698075.1 Acidiferrobacteraceae bacterium | reverse complement strand
TCGTTGCTGCCGCGAAACGTCCAAGGCTTGGTCAGGTTGCGCGGCCAGGTCCGGTAGCCGGAATCATCTTTAAGTTTCTTGACCGCATCACCCTTGCCCGCCTGCCCATGGCACTCGGAGCACCGATCATCTTCGTGAAAGAGTTTGCGCCCTGTTTCGATGCTCTCAGGTGAGATCGGCACCTGCACGCCATAGTCAATAACCTGGCCGGGCTCTTCCTCCTCCAGGCCCGCCAGGGTCTTGAGAAAAGCAACCAGGTCGTTAATGTCCTGCTCGGTCAGTACATCGCCCCAGCCAGGCATGGCAGTACTGGGCATGCCATCGTGAATCATGCGCACCAGATCGCTATCGACCGGCACAATCTCTTCGAAGGCAGTGGTTCTGATCTTGTACTGTGCCATCGTAAAATCTCGAGGGGGCGGGTTGAGTCGCTCTGCCGCCGGACCCATACCATCACCCTCTTCACCGTGGCACAAGGTGCAACGTTGTACGTAGATCTCCTCGCCCTTTTCAGCATCACCCGCCGGAAAGGCAGGCCTGGCCATGAATCCGAGCAACACCGTCAGAAAGATTACGATCAGCCGTAGATACTGCCGTAATACCGGTAAGCCGCCCTTATCCGCGCCCCGGCTGGCCTCCTGAAAGGCCCCTACCTTGAACTTTGGCGTCGCCATCTACTCATGCCCCCAGGATCGCGGCTGGTGACCGGTGTAGTCATACAGATACAGGATCACTTGCCAGATCTGTTCTTCGCTGAGAAACTCCTGCCAGACTGGCATTGATGAAATCCAGGGTGTCGCCTCTTTGGGCAGGCCTGGGCCGCCAGTCGCGATCCGCCAGAATAAAAATGACTCCTGTAGCTGGGCGATCGTGCCAATATCCTGAAAATTCAGCGGCACTGGATTGAGGCCCTGAGCATATGGGCCTTTCCCGTCCAATTTATCGCCGTGGCAATACTGGCAATTGCGGATATACACTTCACCACCGGCAGCTACCAGTTCGCGGAACTGCTCAGGATCGTCTTTTTCCAGATGCCGGTAAGGGTTCTCCAGACTCATCAAATCATAGCGTTTACCAAAAATCTTCGCCGAGGATGGGGGTGCAGGATGTATAGAACGCAGTTCCAGGGGTGCCTCATCACTAGGCTGCATTTGCAGAAAAACCGCAACCGCCGCCAAACCCGGTACCACAAAAAAGACCACGTTTCGCATCAGTCGCCGGCCCGGCTCCTCAACCAGTGCTTGGATCGGGTCAACTAACTGCCGGGTGCTTTCTTCGGTTGCGGTGAATACCATCAACACCCCGGTCACCACAAAGAACATATACATCCCCATCAGACTGGTCGGGATAGGCTGGCCCAAGAGCAAATCGAAGATCAGCCAGAACCCTGCGTAGATTCCGCCGATCACCAGAACCAACTGCGCCAGGCGTGGGATTTTCGGTATTATTTCTATTTTCTTCACCTTAGCGATGCCAGGTATTGCACCAGCAGTTCGAGCTCACCGGCGTAGATTTCCCCCGCGTAGGTCGGGGGCATGATGGGCGGATAACCATCGGCTATTTCTGCTGCGGGATCCAGAATTGCCCGGCGCAGGTAAGCCAGGTCCCGGGTAGCCCCGATACGGCTGAGGTCCGGACCAAGTTCTCCTCCTTCTCCGGACATCTTGTGACAGGTAACACAGGAGAACTTCGTTATCACTTCATCGGCGCTCGCCAGTGCAACCCGGGGTGCTGCATCGGGCGCATCGGAATCACTCACTTGCGTTTGAACATCGGTGGGGATCTCAACTGTAACCTCAATGCCAGCAAGGTCTTGCAGGTAGGCGATGACGGCACTGACCTCGACTTCTGACAGGCCAATACTCCCAGCCGTGACACTAGGCATCGGGCTGACCGCATCGCCGCTTCCTGCTTTGCCGAAGCCAGCGACGACGTAAGCTGATGGCTCAAGCAGAGACTCGGCCAGGTACTCCTGTGCATCAGTCGCCCTACCCTGATAACGAGCATCGGACAATCGTTCTCCGGCGACAACGCCAGCCCGTTCCAACAACGGGGCACGTCCACCCACATCGTTATGACATAGGGTGCAGGTGCCCTTTCCGTTGAATAGTTTCTCCCCCAGGACAATGAACTGTTCCGGTGTCATCGCCCCCAAGTCCAACTTTTCTTCGACCGGAGGGGGTGCTGGCTTGATCTC
>JABINT010000191.1 GCA_018698075.1 Acidiferrobacteraceae bacterium | reverse complement strand
GTGGTTGATGCCGCCAACGTCACCGACAACCAGACCGGCATCGTGCGTTTGAGCAGCATCGCGGCCGGTATCTACATGGCTCAGCACGGCCTTGAGCCGGTGATCCAAATCACATGTCGCGATCGCAACCGGCTGGCTATCCAGAGCGACCTTATGGGCGCCTACATACACGGCATCCGCAACGTCTTGTGCCTCTCTGGCGATCATCAGTCTTTTGGCAATCACCCGGGCGCGAAAAACGTCCAGGATATCGACTCCATGCAACTGATCCAGATGATCCAGCAGATGCGTGACAAGCACCAGTTTCAATGTGGCGATGAGATCAAAGGCGGCGGACCAAAAGTGTTCATCGGCGGGGCCGGCAGCCCCTTCTCCGAGCCGATCTCTTTTCGACCTTTACGCATCGCCAAAAAAATGGCAGCAGGAGTTGATTTCATACAGACCCAAATGATTTTTGATATGACGATTTTCCGTCAGTTCATGAAGAAACTTGTCGATCTGGGCGTCACTGAAAAAGTGCACATACTCGCTGGAGTAGGGCCATTGAAAGGCAGCCCTATGGCCCGGTTCCTGAACGAGAAAATCCCTGGTATCGTGATACCCGAAGAACTGCTACAGCGCATGGATAGCGCCGTCAGCGGTATCAGTGAATCTGACAAAGATGCACGCCGGTATGCCTGGCGAGCTGAAGGCCAGAAGATCTGCGTCGAACAAATCGAGGAATTGCGAGAGATAGAAGGCGTCTCCGGTGTGCACATCATGGCGATCGAATGGGAAGCCGCCATCAAACCGATAGCTGAGCGCGCTGGCTTGCTGCCCCGGCCAGATTTATCCTGTTGAGTCATTTACGATCCCAGATACACGCTTTGAGTATGTAGGTTTTGAGTATGTAGGTTACCGACCACGGGTCACCGCCATGAGGCTGGGCCAGGTCCATTCGCACACTGGGCTCAGCTGGACATGATCGCCTGTGATTCAAATGACCAGATCTCGACCCCAGCGGGGTTATGGTAGTGCTTTGCGTCACAGTCCATTGTGCCAGTCACACCTTCAGCTGAGAAAAGTGACTATAAGGACCGCTCCCCTTTTTCTCTACGATGATGTCGAATCGCTGCTGCTTCATAACAGCCCTTTGTATGGCTCAGGCCTGCGCGCTCCTTGGAGGGTAGGTGCGGCGCATGATCGGGGATAGCACCTGATCGGACACGTGAAAATCCCACACGGCTACGGTGCCACTGTCAGCAAATGCCGCAACCAGTTTTGGGATATCGGCAAGGTCGGTGACTTTCTTTCCATCGACCTCGAACCCGCGAGCGATCGCTGCGAGATCACTGTGTCCAAACACTGCGCCATCGAGAGGAAAACCTTGTGAGCGCAATTTATGCACCTCCGAGCCATAGCCGCCATCGTTCATCACGACGATCAGGATATTCATCCCGTGACGTTTCATGGTTTCCAATTCCTGTACATGCATGAGTAGACTGCCATCCCCGTCGAACAGAACAACGGTCTGCTGTGGACGCGCAGCCGCTACCCCCATGGCGAAAGAGGTTCCGTTGCCGATGGCGCCGAACTCGCGGATGGTCAGGAATCTGTTCTGGGGACGAGAGGGCATATGCGCAAAAAAATGCGCGCAATGGCCCGATGAGTTCACCATTTCCCAGTCATTGGGTAAGGCGGCTTCCAATGCCTCGGCCACCTCGCGCGGGTCTAAAAGTCCGGGTTCGATCTCATAGGTAAAATTGTCGGCCCTGGTGTTGCGGATGCGATCGGCTATTGCATCGCTACGCCAGGTTTGCGCTCGAACTGGCAACGCAGCCGTTAACGCCGCCGCCGCCAACTGCGCATCGGCACGCAAGTGATAACCGGCGGTTTCTTGCCCCTGGTTGACTGCGACAGGCTCTAGATCGACATGTAGCGTCTCCGCCTTAGGCCAGAGCTGCCCGCCACCGCCCGCATGCAAGGCCAGTGAGCAACCAACGGCAACAATCAAATCGGCATCGGCCAGGTATTTAAGCCCGACCTCGGTTGTAAAACTTCCCGAGATGCCGATGCAAAAGGGGTCATCGTGAAACAACCCCCTGGCAGGCAGCGTTGTCGCCAGCAACCCGCCAGTTTTAGTGGCCAACTCACGGCAGGCGCCTCCCGCATCGGCTTCGACCGCGCCCATACCGGCAAGAACCACCACCCGATCAGCTGCGCCGATCAGTCGCGCTGCCCTGGCCAGATCATCGGGGTGCGGGAGAAGCGGCGCGGGACGTGGTAATAGTTCACAAGAGGGGCTGGGTAAATTCGCAGGCCCATCCCAGTTTCGGTTCTGCAAATCAAACGGAATCCCAATCACTACGGGGCGCCGTTCGCGCCGCGCCTGCACGAATGCATCACGCACTGCAACAGGCATCAGCTCCGGCAGGTGCAGGCTGTGATAGGCGGCACCGGTCGCGGTAACAAGCGGCGCCTGGTCAATACCCTGGTTGTACCAACCACTTTTCAGTGGAGCCTCGCCGGCGAATACCACAACCGGCAGGTGAGCACGCACGGCTGCGGGGAGTGCAGTCATCAATTGCGTCACACCGGGCCCGCAAGTGACAGTCGCTATTCCTACCTCCCCGGTTTTACGCGCATAAGCCATTGCCGCGGCTACCGCGCAGTGCTCATGCCTGACATAAATCATCCGGCAACCTTGCTCGGACAGCCGCGCAGCCCAGTTCATATTAGCGTCGCCCAGCAACGCAAAACAGGTGCTTACGCCCTCGCGTATGAAGGCACTGGCGAGAATGTCATAGACATGTGTTTTGGATTCATTATTCATCATTGCAATTCCTGAGGGCTTATATCGGCTCCCTTAACACCAGAAATGCACGGCGCAGGGTGCGCCCCGCAAAGTCATGCACCCAGCGGGGCTTTCCCTGACCCTATCGGGTTGTTGTACATCTAGCTTATCTGTCATACACACAGACTAGGCAGGTCTGCAGATCCGCTATACCCATTCAAGGGCGGAGGATTGGTGAGAGATCGGGAAAATAAGAGCCCCGCCAGAAGCGGGGCTCTTATGTTGCGTTACCCTCAGCGTGTTATGGAAGCAC
>JABINT010000167.1 GCA_018698075.1 Acidiferrobacteraceae bacterium | reverse complement strand
CGCAACATTAGGTGAATAAATGCATTGTCGGCATGGCCATCGGCAATCATGTAATTCTCGCGAGGAATGCAGCGTGTTCTGATGCCACCCTCGGGAAAGACTCCGGTATTCAGGGCGGTCTGATGGATGATTCGGGTGAGATCGCCAAGATCAACACGGCTAGAGAGATTCGATGAGTGTTCAATAAGAACGTGGGGCATGGGTTTAACCTATCCGACGACCAATATGATTGGTAGTGCTAATTGACTTTGGGTGCATGTTAATATTTAACATGTTATTTAATGAAACGAAACCCCTATAACGGCTGAATTGTAGCCGTCCGCTCTATGGAGATGCGCGAATGTCTTCAAGCATTCAACAGCTAAAAGGCTCTATCCCACCTCTGATTACGCCGTTCCGTAACAGTGAGATCGACTTGGAGAGTTACGCACGGTTGGTTAATTTTCAGGTGGAGCACGGCTCGCATGGGATTTTAGTAAACGGAACCACCTCCGAGCCTTCCACACTAACGGTTGAAGAGCGAAATCGGTTAATTGATACTGCTATGGAAACCGTTGCCGGGCGAGTTCCCGTAGTGGCGGCGACTGGGTCGCAATCCCTTGCCGAGACAAAGCTTTTGACAGACCATGCGGTAACGGCCGGGGTAGATGCTCTACTAATTGTTACCCCGTATTACATTAAGCCGCCGCAGCGCGGTCTGATTGAATACTATTTAGAGGTGACAGCACCCCACGAGGTGCCATGGATGATCTATCACATTCCCGGCCGCACAGCGGTAGCTGTCACACTGGATACAGTCGCCGAACTTCGAGACCGCTCCCCCCAGTTTGTGGGCATGAAGCACGCCGTGAATGACCTTGGTTTTGTCTCAGAGTGCCTGGCCCGGGTTGGGCGGGACTTTAGAATATTCGTTGGTCTTGAGGAGCTCAGTTTTCCTATGATGGCGGTTGGCGCCTGCGGCCTGATGAACGCGGTCGGCAACTTGCAACCGAAACCGCTTTCTCAACTGTGCGAAGCGGTTTGGCGGAATGACTTGGCCGATGGGATTGATATCCACCAACGACTGCTCGAGATTAACAAGGCAGTTTTCTTCGATACCAATCCGATTCCAATCAAGTACATGATGAAACGCCTTGGGATTATTTTGGAAAATGAACACCGACTGCCGATGATGCCAGCTCAAGCAGAACTTGAAGTGCGACTCGACCATGTGCTCGAAAAAGCCGGTTTGCTGAACTAAGGAATCGGGTTATGAAACTTGCGTCTTTCTCAATTGGCAACAGATGTTCATACGGCGTCGTGACGGATGAAGGCGTGATTGATATCAGCCAACAACCTGGTGCGCCCGGTAATCTGCGCTCTGCATTAGCCAAATTAACCACCGAAGAAATAGCGGCACTGACTGCAGGCAGGCTACCGGATCACGAACTTGGTGACATTGTCTATTTGCCGCCAATCACTGACCCCAAAAAGATACTTTGTATTGGAGTGAACTACGTTAATCGCAACGAGGAGTACGACGAAACCACGCTGCCGCAGTATCCCAGTGTATTTATTCGCACCCCTGGTTCTTTAGTCGGACATTTGCAGCCGATCATCCGACCAATGGAATCCAAGCAGCTGGACTACGAAGGGGAGATCGCGATCATCATTGGTAAGGCCGGTAGGCGTATTCCGCAGGAGAGCGCAGAGTCCTATATTGCCGGGCTGACTGTTCTGCAGGAGGGTAGTGTTCGAGATTGGATGCGACACGGAAAATTCAACGTTACTCAAGGGAAGAATTTTGAGCGTTCCGGCGCGATTGGACCTTGGCTGATTACCGCTGATGAATTTCATGGATATGATGATCTGACCGTATCGACTCGAGTGAATGGCGATCCCCGCCAGTTTGATACTACGGCCAACCTGTTGTTTTCTTTTTCCTATCTGATCAGTTATCTCTCTACTTTTATCCATCTAGAGCCGGGCGACATTATCTCGACTGGCACACCAACCGGTGCTGGTGCGCGCTTTGATCCACCTCGCTTTCTTGAGCCCGGTGATGAGGTTGAAGTGGAAGTGCCAGGGGTTGGCCTGTTAAAGAATGTGGTGATCGATGAGTAACTCTAAACTCGCAATATCCAAGAAACAGAGAACCCAAAAAACCTCTCATGGGATTAACGACTTCTCCCATACTTTGCCAATAAGGCTGTTGCGTGCACGCCAAGCTGCAATAAGCCAGTTCCGGCCGATCTACCAACAATACGATGTCACGGAGCAGCAATGGCGTGTTCTGCGCATGGTGACATCCTCTGATTCTTTAACTGTCGGAGACCTGTCACGGGCTGTTTTTATCAGCATGCCCAGCCTATCGCGGATCATGACTTCGCTGGAAAAACGAAAACTGATCCGTCGTAAAGCCGATAAACGGGATCTCAGGAAAATGAAAGTATCAGCGACCTCGGCGGGGCAGGCAATGGTGACCGAGGCCGCTTTATGGTCCGACGCTCGTTATGATGATATCGCCCGATGGTTTGGCAAAAAACGGCTTAAGGAACTTCAAATCCTGTTGGATGATCTGGCCCAGATTCTGAACGCACACCAGTAGGTCGAGTTCTGGGACGCCTTGGCGGTACGATACAACACCGGCGCGCTGGTGGATATATTCAAGGCTATACGGATTGCTTAACTCCCAGTCCTTCAAACCACTTTAATAGACGTCTGGCTTTTTAATTGTGGCAGCTTTTGCTGCACTGCTAGGTTCTTGTACCACCCGAGATCTGTAATTACCTCCCGTGGTTGTGGCTCTTTTGCTGGAGGCAGATCGTTATGCGGGGTCACAGTGCGTTTTTTCCAGAGTAGCTCGGTCGGCGCTGAGCGATCATTGATCGCCCAATAAATAATGGTTGCGAAGGTGGAGCCAAATATTTAACATGTTAACTAGTCGGGTAAGACAATCAAGGGGATATCTATGGGGGCTCGAAACGGTGCTGATTACCTCAAGGGAATAAAGCAGCGTGACGCCGAGATCTGGCTTGGCGATGAGCGTATTGCAGACGTTACCGCTCACCCTGCACTACGAGGTT
>JABINT010000165.1 GCA_018698075.1 Acidiferrobacteraceae bacterium | reverse complement strand
ATCTGTTGCAGGCTCGGGTGCGAGCGCTGCTACCGCTCACAACGGTTCTCGCCCGCCATGTCCGTGCGGACGATTCCGCCGACACAGAAAGCGCCTTTGTCGAGGACGCCGTAAACTGGCTTTCCGATCTGTCCATTACCCCACGCAAAATGCTGTGCGGTCGCGCCCATCGCTTGAACGCTCCTCAAGGCACGATCCTTACCCGAAGTCTGCTGTTGGCCGAACTGACGCCTGGGGAATCTGCGACTTTGCAACAACAGGGCCTGGGTCAGGGGCGCCTGATGGGTTTCGGTCTATTCATGCCATACAAGAGTATTGATCCGGTATACGAGCCGCGGCCAAACATTAGCGACTAGACAAAACTGAGTTGAACAAAAACCGAAACGGAGTGCGACATGCCAATTGAAGTCGATGGAAAAATCATTGCCACAACCGCGAGCGCCTTTCTCGAAGACCCTGATGAGTGGAGTAAAACGGTCGCCGAGACTATGGCAGCGGCGGAGGGACTGGAGTTGACTGCGCAGCACTGGGATGTCATCGACTATCTGCGTAAGGAATATTTCGACAATAATGGCCATCAGCCAAATAACCGCGCCCTGCTTAAAGAGATGGGCGGGCTGTGGGGACACAAAGTCAATAACAAGGAGTTGTTTGACCTTTTCCCCGGCAATCCGAGTAAGCAGGCTGGTCGCTTGTCAGGACTCCCGGAAAGCATGCGCAAAGGTGGCTACTGACCGGCCCTGGACTTATTGAATGACCCAGACCCCAGAGAATTCATTACCAACATATCGAGGACACAACCGATGAGTGAAAAACAAGAACTGATCCGCAAAATGATACAAATGCAGCGTGAGTTCATAGCCCAGGAACAGCAGGGCGGAATCGACCAAAAGGATTATTTTGTCCCAGACAGCAATCAGAAACTCTCAGGCTACCGTGAGTCTTATGCAGAGGTAGCCACACGCGTCATCGATCTGGCACACGAGGAAAAAGGCTCTCGGCGCTGACAACGGCCCAGACTATTGGTGAAGGTGGGAAAATCCTAAAGCGCGAGGCCCTCAACCAGGTTGACGATAGGCTCGCCCGCATCTTTGCCTTGGCGACGATAGGCGCTGAGGATCGCGTTGGCGCCGGCACGCCAGTGGCCCTGGCCCTGGCGAACCGCCTGCTTAAGTAACGCCCGATCATCATCGCCAAGCCAGCCCTGATAGGCATTGTACAAAGCCGGAAATAACTGCTTGCGCGCGGGCGTCATACTGGCAAAGTAAAAATGCAGCGGTGCCTGTTCCTCCTGCGCTAACAAGGCCGGCAGTACCGTAACGCAATCAGCCAGGTGATCGCGCACAGCGCGTGCCAATACCTCTGCAACACTTGGGCCCAGTGCCTGTAGCATGCGCTCCCAGTCATCGCCAAGCCATCGCCCGCACACCAGTTCGCCCAGTTCGTGCAGGATGACTGTTTCGGTGAACTCATCGGTCATGCGTTCTAACGCGGTTTCAGCGTCACCGGCGAAGCCATAGCAGTCCAATACTCGTGACATGGCATTGCGCGGTTTTTTCCAGCGCCATTCATCAATCATTTCCCACAACACCCGACGCAAAGCCTCCCGACGTATCCAGATCACATCGCCGCGAGTCATCGCCGGAGGCGCCATCAACTCGCGCACCAGTTCAGCCCCGGTTTGAAACAAGCGATAGCCTTCTCCATTTTCCACGCGGGTTAGTTCACCAATAAAGAACACGGGTTTACCAAATCGGCCAACCCCTGCGCTGTAACAATAGCCACGCGGAACCAGCCAATCATTGACGGTGTCTGCATCAAAAGGATCAACTTTGCGTCCGGATATTGGCAGCTCTTGATAATCTGCCTGTTGCAGGTTCGCCCACAGCTGTTCTCGTGCGTCGACCCACTCGCCCACCTCAGCCGCGCCCAGCACGACCTCTAACCCCAGCTGCTCGTGCCAGCGGAAATACTCGCGCATATGCATGAGATATATGCAAAGCGTATAGCTGCCCGCATGCTGCGCATCAGAAACATCGCAGTTGTGCTGTACAGCGCGCAATAATGACTGTGGCAGGGCCGGCATAAACGCCACCTTAAGATAGAATCCCTATCCAGTGCAATGACTATGAAAACCCGGATTCGTGACCAGTGGCAAGACCCCACACGCCAGGCTTCCACTGAGGACAATGCCCTGGCGCTGGCCTATGTCTGCTGGCAATTGGCACTTACATCGGCACGCAATCTGCATGCTGAAGATTTTGTATACCAGGGTGATACCCAGCGCGTAGGCGTCATTCGTGAGTATCTGGTGTTCTTAGCGCACACCGCTGATCGACTGGCCTTCGGGTTACTCGACGAGGCACAACGCGCACCGTTTATGTCCTCGTTGGCAGCCGGCTGTGCCAGACATCTTCAGCGTAATACGGAGGAAATTCTGGGCGGCGGAGATTACGCCGGCCAGTTTATCGATGCCCTAAATCAACGCAATAGCGAATATGGTCAGTGCGCCTTTAGCAACGGCACCCCGGGTTACAGCCTCCTAAGAGCATTTGGCGAGCGCATCCAGATTATTATGGGGCGCGATCAGACCAATCGCTGGGTGATTGATCAGGTGATGGACATCGACGGGCCCGAAGCAGTAGCACAACTCAGGCAATCACTACAAAAACTCTGCGCTATACAAAAGCCTGCGCCCAAAGGGGGTCAGCCCTAAGTTGCTGGCGTCCTTCAGTCTTTTGCCCAATCCGCAGCGTGATCAGTGGTCTGATTCTGACCGTCTTCAAACCCGGCTGAGTAGGCTGCGCTGACGCGCTGTTCTTCCCGCTGGGGGTTGCCCAGGTATCCCCCAACCCAGCCCTGTAGATAATCCGGGTCTACGCCCATGTTCTCAAGTTGATTAACGGTCTCGTAGTATGTGCTGTTCATATGGCGGGCCTTAAAAATAACTGGAAACCAAAATCGAATTATTACACCCTCGAGCGCTCAACCGACATAGCACTGCGCGTGGGGTTTTCTATACAGGCATCAGGCTTGCCTATCTGATTCACGACCCGGCTCAGCCTAGAATCTCCTCAGGGGAAACTTGCCATAAATCTCACCTACTAAGACAGCCTTCGACTGGATGCCCTGATGAGAGTGCCGCCCTCGCCGTACGCATCGATGAGGCCACAATGTGCGTACAAAGCCTGAGCTGCACTGCTGAGCACCGGTAAATGGCTGCACTGGCGATCCTTATCTGAGGTTGCTCCCTGACAGGATGCGGCCGCTTAGCTGCGGCCACACACCCAGGCAGGCTTACCACTCGGCGTTAGCGCCAGCCTCCATGATCTCGGTCATCGCATCACGAACACGAATGGCGTCCTGTTTCAGATCTTCGGGCAAACTGGAGCCCTGTCGCCAAGCCATGGCCAACCAACTGACATCCCAATCCAGGGTCATCAGCCAAATACTGCCGTCAGGCTGCTCGACCACTGAGATACGACAAGGGATAAAGATAGCAAACTCGGGGCTGAAGTCCAGCATCCGCCGCCCAACCGTCGCGTCACAAAACTGCAGTATTTCGACCCGCAGCGCCGGCTCACCCGTAATGGCGCCGACATCCTTCCAGAACAGGTTGTGTCCGACTTTCTTAAAGTTAACTTCATTAGCCTTGATTTCCATGGCCTCAACGACATCGTCAAACTCGACACCCTCAGCGACTTTTTTCTTAGCGGTCATGAAATTGAACAACTGACGCATCGACATGCCGCTGATTGTTGACAACTGGTCATACAACTGTTTTTTCAGTTTGCGCGGCACCGGGTCCATTACCGGGTTAACCGTTTTGGCTAATTCCTTGCGCCGGTAGGCCTGCGCTTCTTCCGACATGTCGCTCAGCAGTCGAGGACCGGCCTCGACCTGTGGCTTAAGCTCCTCGGCGGCCTCAGGTGACAACTCCTGAGCGACGGCAAAGCGGGCTCCCAATAGCAGCATGACGGCGCTAGCAGCCACGATAGCGAATCGCGTGTTTCTCATGTTAAACATCCTCTAATGGTGATATGCAGTTAACCGCACCGACTGGCGCTAAAGTGAGCTTGTGCCAAACCTCAGATATCGCCTGTAGTCCTGACCCGAAGCCAGGGTCGAAAAACGGGCAGGCTGTCACCAGCACTGCCCGTTTGGATTTCTTGCGAATCAGATAGCCGGCATTCGCTCAACCTGGACTCAACCGCTGACGAGGTCGGCCCAGCCTTGGTAAGTCTTGGCCTGGATAAAACCGACGTAGGCAAGGGGGTTGATACTCTGCGCATAGACGGCAGGGTTCAAGTACTGGCCGTAGGCCATGGGGTTAACCAGATCCAGGTACGACATCGGGTTAACGTACTCAACATAGGTCACCGGGTTGAGCCACTGCGACAGATTTTCGCCCTTGAAAAATGGTGTGTAAAATTCTGCGCTCATGAACTGCGCGTAAAAAGCCGGGTTCATAAACTGCACGTAAGTTTCGGGGTCAAGGAATACCTTGTAACCGTCGGGTGTTGCCAGGTTCAGCTGCATTGGGGCAGGCATGGTCGAGCCATTGAACCAGTTAAGCGGATTGGCATAGCGCACAGTTGTGTCCACGACCTGATCCGTCACCGAAGGTGTCGCAACTGATTCGCTGGCCACGGCCGGCATGGCGCTTAATCCAGCAACAACGGCAAGTAGAGTAATTGTCTTTTTCATGATGTTTTCCTCAGTAGTAATAATGGTTAGAAGCTGTTTAGCCGGGATTGCAACGCAGCCCAGTAAGTGAATGGCAGCATCATACCAGTATTTAATATATTGTCAATATTCTTATATACTGATTTTTAATTAGAATAATAAGTATATCTGATGGTATATTCTTTTACTATCAGATAGATCCTTCTCGTGCCGCCAGGCGGCGCTTGCCATGCCATTGCTGATAATTCAAACCGGTCTCGTAACCCCGCTCAGCGACAAACTGCAACACCCGCGACAATCGGTAGGCGCGCACCACTGAATCGATACGGAATATCTCTTGACCCGCGCCATCGAAAAACACGACTGTCGGCGCGTAATGAATCCCAAGCTCCCCAGCCCACTCGCGCGCTACCAGGCGACGGCCCTGCGGGGTCAGCACCGGGGTATCGGACCACATATCGAGTTGCACCACATCCATCAAGCTGCAGTAGTGCAAAATGCGCTCGTCAGCCGCCAGTGCGGTATGCAGCAGGTCGCAGCCGTGACAGCTCGACTGCTCAAAAAACACTGAAAGCGGCCGACTGGCGCTGAAGTGCGAGCGATCCAGCAGGTACGGAGCTTCCATAAAAAAATCCTGCTGGTTGAGATCCTCTCGCTCAAATTTAGGGGGCGGGTCGGCACGCTCAAGGTAGTCGCGAAAACTCTCACGCAGGTAATGATGGCCAGCAACGTATTCCAGCGCTGCGCGAAAACGGTACGGCGGGTAATAACCGCGAAGACGGAAAATCTCGTTCCCGCCAGGGCCAAAAAACACCAGCGATGGCGTAAAGTTGGTCCCAAGCATTACCGAGAAATCCCGTTCGGTCAGGGTCTCGCCCTGAATGTTGGTGACCGGCAGATCGCCCCAGATGTCGATCGGGACCACATCAAAATGCGCCTGAGTGTAACGGGCAATCTCGGGGTCGCCGAAATTGGTTTCAAGCAACGCCTCACAATAGGCGCAGTTCTCCTGCCCGAAATACACCACCAGGGCGCGTTTGTCCGACTGCAACGCTTCGAACAAATCCTCACGTAGATCGAGAAAACTTGCCTTGAACCACTCAGGAAGATCAATGTGCCGCTGGCGCGGCTGGTCATCTATCAGCGGTGTTTCGGTCTGACCCATGATGTGCTGGCTTCAGAAAAGGCGAGCGCCTGTCGCCAACTAACCCTTGGCGGTCTTGCGCAGCTAAGGAACCTTTACAGCGCAAGATATCCGGGATTATTGGAGATACCTTTGACACGAGGCACGTTCGCAACCACATCGCGAATCACTTTGCGGTCACGCAGGTACTCGCCCACCACATCCCAGATATCCGGCAGTTCATCAGGCTGGGGGTTCACGCTCGCCCAGCCCGCCACCTTGTATATATGTGATGGATCCAGCGGTTTGCCATTCAGCTCCAGTGCGGACAGGCGCTCGCCGATCGGCGCCGTCGGGTTGATGGCATAACGTAACCCACCAACCCGTACCATATCGCCGCCCATCTGGTAGTAGGGATCGGCATTAAAGAGGTTGTCAGCAATATCCTCGAGTACCAATTTAATGGTCTCGCCGCTCATCTCAACGAGGGTAGACTTGGCGTAGGTGATTCCCGTCTGATCCATTAACCGCTCGACCGTGATTGGGTCACCCGGCAATACACTGGTTCCCCAGCGAAAGCCCGGGGAGAAGGCAATATCGGCGCCACGCACCTCGATCAATGCATCAACAATGACCTGATCGAATGTGCCGATAAAATTGCCGCGTCGGTACAGTGTGGTTTCGGTTGTGGCCAACACAGTATCTAACTGCTGTTTAAATGGCTCGCGCGCGCCTTCGATAAGCATCGCCATCTCGGGATCCGCTGGCAACAGGTTGGCAAATATCGGCAACAACCGAAAGCGGTAATCCGCCACTCGCCCATCGCGCACATCAAGATCCATCACCGAAAGAAACTTGGTATTGGAGCCTGAATTAACAACCAGGGTCTGGCCACCGGCATTGCTGATCACACTGGGCTTAGGTATTCCGTCATGAGTATGGCCACCAAGAATGACATCGATCCCGGTCACCCGGGTTGCCATTTTCAGATCCACATCCATACCGTTATGCGAGAGCACCACAACGACTTGTGCCCCTTTAGCTCTGACCTCGTCGACCATCGCCTGGCACTGTTCATCGCGAATGCCAAAGCTCCAATCCTCGATCATGTAGCGTGGGTTGGCGAGCGTAGTGTAAGGGAAGGCTTGGCCGATAATAGCGACCGGGATGCCATTCATTTCACGAATACTGTAGGGCTTGAACACCCGTCCGGAATCCTCGTCAAAGGCTGGCTTACCCTCAAAGGACGCATCCTCGGTCAGCATAATATTCTGTGCCAGAAACTCGATCGGGGGCAGTTCGCGCTCAATAATCTCGCGAACCCGGTCCATGCCGTAGGTGAACTCCCAGTGCCCAGTCATGATGTCAACGCCCAGCAACTTGCAGGCATCAACCATATCCTGGCCCTTAGTCCACAGCGAAGTCGCAGATCCTTGCCAGGTATCACCGCCATCGAGTAGCAGGCTGTTTGGCCGTGACGCGCGTAACCGTTTGACCAGCGTCGCCCGATGGGCGAACCCACCCACCTTGCCATACTTGTGGGCAGCGGCCTCAAAATCCAGACAGGTGAAGGCATACGCATTGGCCGATCCCGCTGGAATAGAAAAATGCTCTAAAAATTTCTCACCCACCACGTGTGGCGGTTGGCCAAAAGCTTTACCGATACCAATATTGAAATTGGGTTCACGAAAATGCACGGGCATCAACTGTGCATGGCAGTCGGTAAAATGCAGCAGGGACAGATTGCCAAAGGTAGGCACGTCATAGTCCGTAGCCTGGGCAGAAGCGCTACGGCCATTGACCGCCATACCAGCAGCGCTGGCTGCGGCAAGTAAACGCATAAACTCACGTCGGGTCAAACTCATAGCGCTACTCCTTCAGTTGCTTCTTTGCGGCACCCTATGGAAAGGGGTTCCAAGGGTCGCACCAAGAAATCGGGGGTTAGGCCGCCTAAGCATTATAGTGTTCCACTGGCTCGCAAACGGTGATACACAGGCGTTGTTTCTGGGGTCTGGGTAAAAAAAACCTGGCCGTAAAGGCCAGGTTTTTCATTTGCTGCCGTGGCCCCATCATGCTGTCTCGTACCAATCTCAGCATGGGGGGTCAGCTGTCTTGTTTATTGGCGCTGGCTCGGCACCTTGAGCGGTACGCCCGTGTTCATGATGGCCTCGTAATACTCGAGCGCCTTGTACTCGGTGCCCTGAGCTTTAAACGGAGACGCTCGAACCTGCTTGTTGCAGCCGCCGTAACGCCGATGCGTCGTCCCCCAAGGTTTGCCTGACATCGACCACTTGGTACGGTAGACCGGAAAGCCCACGCCATGACCCAGACCCGCGCTCAGCACGTCACCGCGGACGCTGTTACCGGAATTAGTTACATGACAATCTGCGCAGGAGAAGTTCAACTGGCCGCGCTTGGCCCAGTAGAACTGGCGACCCTTCTCATACCAGGCCTGTGCACCCGCTGCCGAGAAATCCACCGCCATCGGCTCGTCGTTGAATTGCGACTTGTAGTGGGCAATGAGTCGTGCCATTTTGCCGCGCTTGACATTTTTTATCGGTTTTTCACCATTAGCCTTCAAACACGCGTTCAGATCGGCTACCAGGGTGCGCAGATCATCGCTGGCGCCATCGTAGACGGGGTAGGTATTTGCCGGCGCCAGGTCACAGTCGTCAAAGCCTTTGCCATTGGCAAAAGGTGCGGACCACTCTTCCTCGGCCTTTTCCATCTCGGGTTCATAAGGGGGGAAATCCATCATCAATTCCCAGTTAGCCCGCCGATGCGCGTACTGTGGCAACGCATTAACCCCATCGACATAATCTTCCAGCGCTACGCCCGGAAAACGCTTCAGGAAAAATCCCTGAAACTCAGCGATATCGTTTTTAATTTCGGCCTCGGAAATCGCCTGGGCAGTCGAAGCAGTCAGTACTGCCATGCCCATGCCGACTGCCAGTGATACCAATTTTTTCATCAGTCCCCTCCTCAGTATTGAGCTGCCGGCACCACGGCCGGCAACACTGGATGCGCTATAGGTTTACTTGACCGCCTTTTCGACGGTGCCAGTCTCACCCTTGTTGTCGGTCCAGGTGGCGCTGATCGTGTCACCAGACTTTGCGCCAGCCATAGACATGCCGATGAGCGGATTCTTGGACACGCCGGCGCCCAGGTTAGCCTGAGCAACTACCGCGCCGTTTACGGCGAAATCCATGGTCCGGATATAGTGCGCGGGTATCTTCTCACCTGTTTTCTTGTCCTTGCGCAGACCCGTCTCCATGGGGTGCTTGGCAAGCACCATCACGTCGCGACCACCGGTCTTGTTCTTTTTGATCTTCATCTTAGTAGATGCCATCTTATTGATCTCCTACTGAATTCTGTCGGGTTAACCGCCGCAACCGCCAACGGTGACTTTGACCTCCTGAGAGGCTTTGTACACCTTGCCACCTGCTTTAACGTAGCAGTTGACTGGGGAGGTCTGACCCATCTTGATGCGGGCGCTGAACATGCCGCCGGCACTGCCAGCGGCCATCTGTAACGAGGTTATGAACGGGGAAGGGTTTTTTGCAACCACGACCGCGATCGCCTCGACGTCTGCAAGGGAGGTCATCACCTTGATCGGTACCACGGCACCGTTTTCGGCCTGCAGCGGCGCCTTAAGGGTGACGTCGCCACTGTCTTGGGCATCCGCTGAGCCAAAGAAAGCATTCAGCGCGTCGGCTTCGCTCTTAGCCGTGAATGCGGCCTCGGGCCAGGCGGCTGCCAGGACTCGAGTCGGGGCGAGCAGCCCAGCACCCGCTGCCACGGCGATCGCGCCCGCGGCCATAGAGCTTTTAAGAAAAATTCTGCGTTTCATGAGTCTTGTCTATCCTCTTTATATTCAAAATGTGCCTTATTTAATCGTCGGGGTATGTTCATCCGACTACGGATGCTGCAGCCTAGATAGAGAGCAGCCAGTCTACGATATTGTCGATGTCCTCTTCGCTAATCAACTTGTGTCGACCGAACGGTGGCATCGAAGTCGTGGGGTTTTTCGCGGTAGCGTCCCATACCTGGGCGCGCAAATCGTCGCGGTTGGGGAAGCGAGCTGCCATCGCAACCAATGGTGGTGCGATGTTACCGCCTACAGGAAAGCCTTCAGGCCAGGGATTAACCATTGCCTGGTGACAGGCGAGACAGTTACCGGCCTTTCGGTTGATTGCCGTGCACCAGCCCTTGATGATGGTGTCTGCATCCTTGGCAACCTTCTTGCACTGCTTGTCTGTGGGCCAGTCACCCGCTTGTGCAGCTGGGCCATATCCAGCTGTTGCCGCAAGTACGATCGCTGCGCCAAAAGCGACCACAGCAGTCTTCAGTTTGAGCATGGCTATCCTCCAGTTACTGGTGCCGTACCTGCCAGGGTCCGGCACACTATATTTTTTGAGTCCTGACAACCCCGGAACAAACCCTCAGGGTATGAGGGCCACATTTAACTCGGGTTCTACAAGATTATCAAGGATTAATGATATTCTAAATTATCGAATATTCTTATGTATGGCCTAATAGGCCTTTTCAATCAGGCTCTTGCTAATGAAATATTGCGCACTTTGGGCCTAGTAATGGCCCAAATCCAGTTTTCTGCGCGCCTTATCCTTTTATTAAAATTTCTTGTTGGCCCCCTGGTTAAATCTTCTAACAGCTCTAATTGATTCAACGAGTTTTAGCGATTCGCCGCCGCTTAGCGCGTTCCATCGCGCATCATCTGCGTTTTAATTTCCTTTATTCGTGCGCTGATGCTGGCCTCAAGATAGGCACTACCTGTGCCGTAGCCGGCGGCAGTTTCTAACTGTGCGAGTGCCTGATCGTATTCATCACGCCAGTAGTGATACTCAGCCAGGGCCTGAAACGATCGTTCCGGGTGACCGGTTTCCCCTTCAACGCGGGCCAACAGCCGATAAAGTTCAGCCTGTCTTGGCGCCTCCCTTAAAGCACTACGCAATACCGAGTGCGCATCGACAAATTTACCGGCTTTCATCAGAGTATCGGCCAGGTAGTACGCCATGGCCGGTGATCGACGATCTGGCTCGGCCAAAAACTGTAGTACCGACACGGCCTCATCTGCAGAGCCACTCGCAAGCAGGGCCTGGGCAAGAGCGACCTTATAAGGCGGGTAATCCGAGTAATCCGTCACCAGATGCCTGGCATTTTCAATCGCACTTTGGTGATCCCCCAGCCGTACCTGGGACAGCACCAGGCCATAACGTGCAGCCCTTGCTACTAGAGCGTCCGTCGAGCGCACTTCGTGGGCGAAGGCGACCGCGGATTTTTCAGCCTCTTCAGCGAAAACCGCACGAATTCTCGTGCGCGCATGGTAATAATCAAGCGAGGGCGCAACAGAGAATCGCGGGTATTGCCGAAGGCGCCCCTCTACTAACGCCAGGCGGTTCTGGGTCAGCGGATGCGTTCTGAGGTACTCCGGTGCACCAACGGCCTGGAGCCGGCTCTCCTGATCCAGTCGCCCCAGAAAACCCATCATAGCCGCAGCGGGATAGCCTGCCTTGGTAAGGATCATCAGCCCCAGTGCGTCGGCTTCACGCTCAAATTCACGGTTGTAACGCAACTGATCAGAAAGCGCCGCGCCGCTGGTTGCCGCCATCGCCGCTGCACCGACCTGGCCGCCCAGCAAGATCGCCGCGATGATACCTGCTGTCGTTGGCAACTGGCGCTGGCGCGCCCGATCCATCATCCGTGGCAGATGGCGCTGCGCCACATGAGCCAACTCATGAGCCATGACGGAAGCCAATTCAGCCTCGTTTTGCGTTGCCAGAACCAGCCCGGTAAAAACAGCGAGCCGCCCACCAGGGCCAGCGAAAGCGTTGATAAGCTTGTTATCAATCAGGAAAAACCGCAGGCTGTCGACATCGCCTTCAAGATCAGTGGCCAATCGCTGACCCAGGCCCTGTATGTATTCCAGTAGCAACGGGTCGTCTATGAAACGCATCTGCTGGCGCGCTGAAGCGATAAACTGACGGCCCATCGACTGTTCTTCAGGGGTAGTGATGATACCCACGCGAGTATCCCCAAGAGATGATGCTAAGTTCACCTCACCGACCGTGCCGGCGCTCACTAGGGACAAAACAACGAACAGCCCGAAGGACAGACGGCACCACCCAGTTTTAAACCCTGTCCTGTTCACCACGTTAGTTTAACAAAGCCCCTGTCAGGCGGGATTTGGTTTCAACGCGGCCGAGCTTTAGAATCGCCGACCGTGTGGCTGGGTCAGATCGGCCCTCAATTACAAATACACGCCCGATGACTTGGGTGCGTGATATGGAGAGTCCTATGCTGCAAACATTCAGCGACGAACAATTGAAAGAGCGTGAACAGCAACTGCAGGCGCAGTTCGCAACTGCCTGCGATGCCGGCCTGTCACACGATATGACGCGTGGCAAACCTGCCCCCGAACAACTTGACCTGGCCGGCGAACTCCTCTCGCTACCCGGCTTGGGTAACTTCCGTGATTCACACAATACGGACTGTCGTAACTACGGAGGTATCGACGGACTGCCCGGGCTAAAAGCCCTGTTTGCTGCCATTCTTGAGTGCCAGGCCCAAGATGTCATTGTCGGCGGTAGTAGCAGTTTGACCATGATGTATGACAGCGTTGTCCGAGGCGTTCTTTTCGGCGTGCCCGGTGGCGACAAACCCTGGGGTCAACAGGGCACCGTGCGCTTTTTGTGCCCAGCGCCTGGCTATGATCGTCATTTCGAGATCACCAGCCACCTGGGATTCGAATTGCTCAATGTCGATATGACCGACGAAGGGCCTGATATGGACCGGGTTGAAGCGCTCGTGGCCGACCCGTCAGTCAAAGGAATCTGGTGTGTACCCCGTTACAGTAATCCCACGGGAATTACCTACAGTAAGGCTGTGGCAAGACGGCTTGCTCGGATGACCGCTGCACCGGACTTTCGCATCTTCTGGGACAATGCCTACGCCGAACACCACCTGAGCGAAAAACGTACCCCGGTACCGGATATCCTGAGCGAATGTCGTGACGCGGGTAATCCGGACCGAGTACTGATGTTCGCTTCGACCTCGAAGATGACGCTGGCCGGCTCTGGTATCTCAGCGATGGCCGCCAGTGCCGCCAACCTTGACGATGCCCGTCGCCACCTGGCCGTTCAAACTATTGGCCCGGACAAAATTAACCAGTTACGCCACTTGGCATTTCTTGGCGATATCGATGGACTTCGCGCTCATATGACCCGTCACGCCCAGATTCTCAAGCCCAAATTTGCACTGGTCCAGGAAATTCTTGAACGCGATCTTGGCGGAAAAGGCGTCGCAACCTGGTCTAATCCAGCTGGCGGCTACTTTGTCAGTGTCGATGGGCCCGATGGATGCGCCCGAACAATAGTTGAAATGGCAGCGCAGGCTGGGGTGAAACTCACCCCTGCGGGGGCGCCCTTTGCCTACCGTCTCGACCCAAGGAACGCCAATATACGCCTAGCGCCCACTTTCCCTCCGCTCGAGGATATTCACCAGGCCATGGGGGTTTTTACCCTTTGCCTGGAGCTTGCAGCGATCCGGCAACGACTGGGCCAGACCTGAGATTTCGGGCAAAACTAAAAAGAATTTGTACTTTGCATCGGGATATGTTTTAAAATTTGGTTATCTACTAATATATTGTGTATTCCCCCGTTCCCCAAAAATGCTGTTCTTGATCGGGGCCGCGGACTGCAAAGCGACCCTTCTGGTTATGGGAGCATCGTTCAGTCAGTTAACCCAGCTCCACCGGGCACGCGACCTGCCAACAAAGATCAGCGCTGAACGGATGTCACTGAATCTACTGCAACCATGAGGAAACAAAGCTATGCCCGACTCCAACCAGGAACTCGACGCCCGTGGATTGAACTGCCCGCTGCCGATATTGCGCGCCAAGAAGACGCTGAACGGTATGGCGGCCGGTGAAGTACTCAAAATCATGTCCACAGATCCCGGATCGGTAAAGGATTTTCAGGCCTTTGCCACACAAACCGGCAACCAACTTCTGGACTCATCGGAGGTTAACGGCGAGTTCCACTTTTTCTTGAAAAAAGGCGACTAAATCAAACGGCCTATCTGGCCGTAGGGGTGCCTGCTGGTAACAGACCTTGCTGGCGCCTTACAACTTCTCGGAGGTTTTCCTATGAGTGAAAAAAGTCTGACTATTATTGCAACCAAGGGTACCCTTGACTGGGCCTATCCCCCTTTTATCCTGTCCTCTACTGCGGCCGCACTGGGATACAACGTAACCATGTTCTTTACCTTCTACGGACTACAGTTACTGAAAAAAGATCTCAGCCTTTCGGTCAGCCCGCTGGGTAACCCGGGTATGCCCATGCCGATGGCAATGGACAAGTGGTTCCCTGTACTGGGTACGGCAATCCCGGGAATGCAGGCCATGATGACCGGCATGATGAAAAACACCATCAAATCCAAAGGTGTAGCCACCGTGGCGGAACTGCGCGACCTGTGTCTGGAAGCGGATGTCAAGATGATCGGCTGCCAGATGACGATTGATCTTTTTGATATTAAGCACGAGGATCTGATCGACGAGATCGATCTGGGTGGGGCGGCAACCTATTTCGAGCATGCTGGCGAATCCAATATCAATCTATTTGTCTGATTTGCGCGAAGTCATCTTTGCAATATAAAAAAGGCGCCCTTGGGCGCCTTTTTTGTTTCCCCGCCTTGAAGGCTCCTCCCCCAAGGGCTATTCAGGGTGTCAGGCCGCGTTCCGATAAACGCCTGAAATTTGGCTGAGTCAATGCCATCGAGGTCCGATGAGCGCAGCTTTTTACGTCGCCAAAGCGTCACGGACCCGCTCAAGGCGGGATTTCACCTCGTTGGCCAGCGGCGCAATATCGCTTCGGCCGGTGACCCCCAACATCACTGTCGGTTCGATAAAGCCTACCGTGGTGGATCCGTCGGTTTCTTCCCTGACAATCACATTACACGGCAGCAGCAGACCAATATCCGGGTCGGCTTCCAGCGCCTGGTTTGCCAGTTGCGGATTACAGGCTCCAAGGATCCGGTAGGCGGTACGATCGATATCCAATTTCTTTTTCAAGGTCGCCTGAACATCGATCTCGGTCAATACCCCGAAACCCTCGTCAGCCAGCGCGCTGGTCACGGCATTGACCGCTTCTTCAACTGAACCATTAAACGATGTGCTGAACCCATACATATGATGTCTCCTTAAATTAATGAAAAAGCATGATTACGAGCGCCTACAACTATGACAGTAGCGCCCCTAAACATCGCTCGCGAACGACGGTTTGCGCCAAGCAGGATCAGAAACTTTCCCAAGCGGCGCTAACCTGCGGTAGATAGTGTGGCCAAGAGCTGTCTGGCCAAACTCGTGTCGTGTGTGTGCACCTGAGCCTCGGCCTTAAGCCCATTCGACATCACCAAGGCACTGACCCCTGTGCGGTCGCGACAGCGGATAGTGGACATATCATCAGCGGATCGGTTCGACATCGCGGCCTTAGCCACGATTGCCATGAAAGTCAGTGCCATGCTGGTGACACAAACGCTAGTCTTGAATCTGCTTGACCGGGTTACCTAAAATTCAGCTGGTACCGTCTGTCACACAAGCTATTGGCAGATATCTGCCAATAGCTTGGCCGCACAGTGCGGTGCCATGGTGCAACAGACACTATTGCGCGGGCTTACTCATACCGGCCACCTCAAGCATTTTCTCGCGGACCAGATTCCAAAGGTCGCGTTGCTTTTGGTCCAGTACCTCGACCTGGTCATGGTAGACCTGGATACTGGACTCGATTGACTGGCGTTGCAGATCGAAAATCCGGCCATAGACCTCACCGACGGCTGCTGGATCAGGTATGGCCACAGCCAGTACCTTGCTGACCTCAGAAAAGGCATCTGCGATGTCGCTCATGCGCTGGGTGGATTCGGCGCGGGCGCGAGCCGCAATAGCGCCAATCTGGGTCAGTTGCTCCTCGGTCAGTTGCAGCGCGTGGAAAACCTGCGCCATTAACTGGTTGGGCATCGACTGCATCCCGTATCCCGAGGGCATGGCTTGCTGAGGCATCATCCCATATCCCGGGGGCATGGCTTGCTGGGGCATCATCATTGGCACCATGCCGGGTTGTGTTGGCGGGGTCATGCCCCATTGCGCCATTGCCGGCGCTGATGCGGCGAGGGATAAAACGAGCAAAACTCGAGTCAGTTTCGGCCAGGTGCTCATAATTTTTCTCCGATGGTGTTGTCGCGGTGGCGAAACGCTACCACGGCAGTAGTAATTGCGATAAACGCCCGAGCAACACAAAGTTCGATCCCGGGCTTGTCTCGTGACCAGCCCGCTTAAACAGGGATCGTCGTAAACGATCGATCAATTCGACCCGACCATCCCGCCCATACCCTGCAGCATCTTGGTCAGGTCTTCCATCGAAAGACCGCCGCTCATCGGTGCGCTCGCAGGAAAACTGTACGCTGATGGATTCAGCCACTGGCTGTAGGTCGCCGGGTTGACCAGTCCTGCGTAATTGCTGGGATTGAGGCCTTGGAGGTAGGTCATCGGGTTGATGAACTGACCATAGGACATCGGGTTGATCATCGGCGCGTAGTTCGACGGGTTGAGGTACGACGAGTACGAAAGCGGATTGATCCAGGAAACCCAGTTACGTGGATTAGCAAACTGGGTGTAGAACTGGGGCGATATGAACTGCTGGTACGCCGCAGGGTTCATTAACTGCGCATAGGTCGTCGGGTTCATAAACGCGGTGTAGCCACCTGGTTGAGCCATGTTCAGCATGCCACTGGGCTGTGGCGTATTAAAAAAGGCACTGAGGCTTTGCGGCATCAGCATGCTGCTTAGCCCGCTGAGCGCACTGGTGGCAGTATTAGTAGATTCCTGGGCAGATGCCTGGATCGGGCCCAGGGCCAACGATGCCGCAACGGCGGCGGCGGCGAGTAGACGCTTGTTTGACATAATGACTATCCTCTTTCATATCACGGCGAAATAACAGGGTCGGGGGAAGGCACGCTCGCGCGCTCACCACATCGACTACGATTCAGATTATTACCGACCGCCAGGGCTTGCCATGATCGAAAGCAAGAAAACCCTGGATGTTGTGTCCGATTACAATCTGTTTATAAGAATATAATAAAACTCCTATTTAAATGTCAAGGGATTTTCATCTCTTGCCAGGAAATACCAAGCGGGCAGAACCCTCGGCGGCATGGGTTATAAGGAAAGGGCGAAGGAAAAATACTTTATTTCAGTACTTTATGCTGCAACACTGGAAACTGACGGCGCTTTTTACGTGCCCGATCCCGGTCGACCTCGGCCAGGATCACACCCGGGCCACCCATATGCTCGGCGAGAATATCGCCCCATGGGTCAATGATGAGACTGTGACCGAAAGTCTTGCGTTTACCCGGGTGCGTGCCGACCTGAGCCGGGGCAATCACCCAGGCCAGGTTTTCCACCGCCCGGGCTTGCAACAGGGTGTGCCAGTGTGCGCGGCCTGTAGGTACGGTAAAAGCCGAAGGCACAGTGAAAATTTCTGCACCTGCTTCTTCCAGGTATCGGTACAGCTCGGGAAAGCGCAGGTCATAACAGATCGTTATGCCCAGCGTGAGGCCTTCAGTGGTCACGGCAAGCGGGCTGTTGCCCGGCGCAATATAGCTCGACTCCTGATAGGACTCCTCGGCTGAGACGCTAACATCAAATAGATGCATCTTGTCGTACCGGCCGATTCTTTCGCCTGAACGATCGAATACCAGGCAGGTATTGGTTACTCGCCCATCGGCGGCGGGTAAGGGTGTCGAGCCACCGACAATCACCACGCCCTGGTCCCGTGCGACCCGGGAGAGCATGGCTTCGACCTCATCAGATCGCTCGGCCGCATCGCGGCGCTGGAGGTCCGTGGCAGACATCAATGAAAAATTCTCGGGCAACACCACGATGTCCGCACCTGCCGCCCCGGCCTGCTCAATAAAGCCTCGTGCACAATCGAGGTTCTCTTGCAGCACCGCAGTCGAACTCATCTGTACGGCTGCAAAAATCAGTTTCTGATTTGAATCGCTCATCGGGGGGTACACTTAGTGGGTTGTTGACGGATTCGACTTCTCCAACACGAGCCGGGCCAGTGCCTGCCTTTAGTGGGCGCGGACATCGCTTACATCAGCACCACGTCGTAACTTTCCTGGTTGTGCGCCGGCTCGACCTGCAGATGGATCGGCTTGCCAATGAATGCCTGCAGGTCGCCAAGCCCGGTCGACTCCTCGTCCAACAGCATGTCGATCACCGCCTGAGACGCCATGACCCGGTAACCTTTGGCCTCGAATGCGCGCGCTTCACGCAGAATCTCTCGAAAGATCTCGTAACACAGGGTCTGCGCTGTTTTCTGCGTGCCGCGGCCCTGACAGGTTGGACAAGTCTCGCTCATCATACGTTCGAGGCTTTCGCGGGTGCGCTTGCGGGTGACCTCGACCAGCCCCAGTGCCGACATATCCGCAATATGACAACGTGTCCGGTCGCGCGCGAGGGCGCGCTCGAGAGCGCTCATGACCTGGCAACGGTGTTCCTCATCGACCATGTCGATGAAATCGACGATGATGATTCCACCAATATGGCGCAAACGCAGTTGCCGGGCGATCGCCTGGGCCGCCTCCATATTGGTCTTGAACAGTGTTTCTTCCAGATTACGCTTGCCAACAAAACCCCCCGTGTTGACGTCTACTGTGGTCATCGCCTCAGTCTGGTCAAAGACCAGTGAGCCTCCCGACTTCAGCAACACCGTGCGCTCCAGCGAGCGCTGGATTTCGTCTTCTACCGAGTAAAGATCAAAGATCGGCCGCTCACCGGGGTAATACTCGATTCGATCGACCATCTCGGGCATCAGATCAACGGCGAACTGGCGCACCATGGCAAAGGTCTCCCGTGAATCCACCCGGATCTTTTCTACATCGTCGCGCGCGAGATCTCGGATGACCCGTAATGACAACGGCAAATCAGCATGGATCAGATCGCCAGCGCGGGCAGTCGCCATTTTCTTCTCGATCTGTTCGCGGCTGCGACGCAGAAATTCTACGTCTGCCAAAAAATCAATGCCGTGCTGCGATTCGGCTGCGGTGCGCACGATGAAACCCCCGCTCATTGGCGATTTTTCCAAGGCGGCATCTAGGGCCTGGGCTAAACGGTCTCGTTCATGGGCATCCTGGATACGCTGGGAAATCCCCCGGTGCGACGAATCGGGCAAAAGGACCAGATGACGCGATGGAATCGACAGTTGCGTGGTCAACCGTGCACCCTTGCTGCCGATCGGATCTTTCACAACCTGAACCACAATCTCCTGCCCTTCATGAACCAACTCGCTGATATCCGGCTGGGGCTCAGCCAGGTGCTGCACCCCAGCGTGGGGCTCTTTGTTGTCGCCATTGGCAGGCCCGTTACCGCGGTGCGATACCATGTCTGCCGCGTGCAAAAAGGCGGTGCGCTCGAGGCTGGCATCAATGAAAGCAGCCTGCATGCCGGGCAATACCCGCACGACCTTTCCCTTGTAGATATTGCCGACAATACCGCGGCTGCGGCTGCGCTCTATATGCACTTCCTGCAGGCTGCCGTTCTCGATCACCGCTACCCGGATTTCCTGGGGCGTCACATTGACCAGCAACTCTTCACTCATTGCACATTCCCGTTCTGCCGCCAGCGCGGCCAGATACCCACAGCAGCCAGCAGGCCAGCCGTTTCGCAAAGCGGCAAGCCCATCACCGCTGAATAACTGCCCGATAAGGACTGCACAAACACACCGGCAAAGCCCTGAATCGCATATCCCCCTGCTTTGTCCAAGGGTTCTCCGGTTGCGCAGTAGGCTTGTATATCCTGATCAGAAAACTGGCGGAATGTTACCGTACTCGTCACAACCCGCGAATGCAGTTCTAGACCAGCCGCCACCGTGATCGCGGTCAGCACTTCGTGGGAACGCCCGGAAAGGCCTGACAGCATCTCCTTTGCATGGGCGGCATCGCTCGGCTTACCCAGCACCTGGGCATCGGCCACGACAACCGTATCCGCAGCGAGGCAGACCGGGGATCGGCCGGGCGCATCTGCCATAGCCGTGGTTGCGGCCTGTGCCTTGGTGATGCTGAGTCGCTCGACCAGTGCCTGGGGTGATTCTCCAGGCTGCGCCGACTCATCGATCTTGGGCGCAAACACCAAAAAATCAAATCCGGCCTGGCGCAACAATTCCCCCCGTCGACTCGACTGCGAGGCCAGGCACAAGCGCGTGCTCACGATACCCGCCCCGATCGGTGATACGGCAATCCCGCAAGAATCGCATGGGCCCGGTAGAGTTGTTCGGCGATGACGACCCGCACCAGCGGATGACCCAAAGTCAGCGCTGACAGCGACCAACATTCATCAGCCGCATCGAGCACCTCGGCGGACAATCCCTCGGCGCCTCCCACCAGCAGAGCCGCATCGCGACCATCGCTCAGCCACTGCCCAAGATGCTTGGCCAGCGATTCAGAATCGTAGGCGCGCCCCGCCGGATCGAGCGCGATGCAACGCCAACCGGACGGTACCGCCCGCAACAGGCGTTCGCCCTCCTCACGCACCAATCGCACAATATCTGCATTGCGCGTGCGCCGGGACGCATCGATCTCGACCAGCTCCAGGCTAAACCCAGAACGCAGGCGACCGGCGTAATCAACAAACCCCTGACTGACCCAGGTCGGCATACGCCGACCGATCGCAATCAGTTTCAGTTGCACAGCTTCAACCGTCTGCCTGGCTTTCTCTTGCGCTTTTCAGCCGTGATCCCAGACGGTCATTCCACAAACCTTCAATATCGTAAAAACTCCGCGTCGCGGGCAGCATCAGGTGCACTATCAGGTCATCGAAGTCCAGCAAGACCCACTCACCATTGTTCTCGCCTTCAACACCGATCGGCTTGAAACCTTGCTTCGCCGCCGCGGCACGCAATCGCGACGCCAAGGCCAGCACGTGCCGGCTCGAGGTACCACTGGCCACAATCATCCAATCAGCTATCTCGGTCAGGCCACGGATATCCAGTTCCTGAATGCTCTCGGCCTTGGCGTCATCTAGTTCCTGGGTAATCCATTGGCGTATATCTGCCAAGGGCAGTTCGGGTGTTTTACTCATAAAGTTCATGTTCCTCTATGTATTGAGCGATGGCAACCGGCACTTGCCGGTCGATGGTCTTGCCGCCGGCAAGGGCAAGGCGGATCATGGCGGCTGATATATCCACGGCCGGCACTTCAATTGCTGTCATCCATCCGGCTTCGTACAGTGTCACATCATCAGCACTGGCAAGATCCCCTGCAACCCACCACGGCGGCAACGGATCCGGTAACGACCAGCCGGGGCGGAACATCACCAGGATGCTTGCCAGTTGCAGAACCTCTTCCCACCGGTGCCAATCGGGCAAACCCAAAGCCGCGTCCAGCCCCAATGCCAGACACAGGCATCGGTCCGGGTGCTGTGTTTTGAGCTCTGCCAGGCTGAGGACCGTATAGGACGGCCCCGGGCGGCGCAGTTCTCGCGTATCGATAACAAAACGAGGTTCTTCGGCGATCGCTATTTTCAGCATCGCCAGGCGTTGTTCTGCGCTCGCCGCAGGCGCTGGCCGGTGCGGCGGCTGGCCCGCTGGCAGCCACAAAACCTCGGCCCCACCGAGCCGGTCGCTGACCGCGGAGATGGTGTGCAGGTGTCCCAGGTGCACTGGATCAAAGGTGCCGCCGTAAACGATCAGCGGAGCGTTGGGCGATTCAGACAAAGAGGCGATGCCGGAGTGGCTCAGGGGCGGATGCTGCCGTCACCATAGACGATATATTTCTGAATGGTCAGCCCTTCAAGCCCAACCGGTCCGCGCACATGCAGCTTGTCGGTACTGATGCCGATTTCTGCCCCCAGGCCATATTCAAAACCATCGGCAAATTGTGTTGACGCATTGACCATGACTGAACTGGAATCAACCTCGCACACAAAACGCCGACTCTTGGGCAAGTTATCCGTGACGATGGCATCTGTGTGCCCGGAGCCGTAACGCGCGATATGGTCCATCGCCTCGTCCAGAGTATCGACAATGCGCACGGCCAGCACTGGAGCAAGAAATTCGCTCTGCCAGTCAACCTCACTCGCGGGGATACACTCGGGCGCCAAAGCGCGGGTACGTTCACAGCCCCGCAGTTCCACTCCGGCTTCTCGGTACCGGGGCAGGAGCTTTTCAAGCACAGCGGCCGCGATGCCCGCGCCGAGCAGCAAAGTCTCCATAGCGCCACAGATGCCGTAGCGGCGACACTTGGCATTGAAGGCAATATCCACAGCTTTTAAAAGATCGGCGTCATCATCAATAAAGACATGGCAGTTGCCATCCAGGTGCTTGATCACTGGCACCTGCGATTCGGCGCTGACCTTTTCGATCAGGCTTTTGCCCCCACGAGGCACAATGACATCAATGAATTGTGGGCTGGTGAGCATAGCGCTGACCACAGCGCGGTCAGCCGTTTGCAACACCTGAATCGCACTTGCCGGTAAATCGGCATCGGCAAGCCCTTGAGACAGACACTCGCCAATGGCGCGGTTCGAGTTCAACGCTTCTGACCCGCCACGTAAGATCGCTGCATTACCTGATTTCAAACACAATCCAGCAGCATCAGCAGTCACATTGGGACGCGACTCATAGATGATACCGATCACCCCCAGAGGTACCCGCATACGCCCTACGGAAATACCTGAAGGCTGTGCGCTCATCTCGCTGACCTCACCCACCGGATCCGGCAGACGGGCAATCTGAGCCAATCCTTGTGCCATGGCATCAATACGCGCCGGGGTCAATTCAAGCCGGTCGAGCAAAGCGGCCGACAGCCCGGTTGAGCGAGCCGCCTTGAGATCCGCAGCATTGGCCTCGCCAATGCGCTCGCGTGCGCTAAGAATCTGCTGCGCCATAGCTTCCAATGCCGCATTTTTTTGCCCCGTGCTGGCCCTTGCCACAAGTCGGGCCGCCGAACGGGCCGCCTCGCCCGACTTGTGCATCCAGTCGCTGATCTCGCCCGATACCATGGATATTTTATTCATCCTTTCAATGATTTATAGCGTAATTCGCATCAAGCGTATTTATACCACAAAGCAACAGCACGACCCGCTCCAGTTCGGCCCAGACACCCCCAGGTGCCTGACGTTGGCCTTTGAGTACCTGATCGGCAATCGCCAGACTATGCAGCACGCGTGCCCACTGGGCGGTGTCCAGTCGAGCCAAGGCCGCCGAGATGCAGGGCATCCGGCTACGCCATACCCGGTGCTGCTGGTACAGCGACTGACGATTTGCCCCTGCCGCCAATTCGATGGCCATCTTGTATAGAGCGCGGGTCTCGCGCACCAGTGCCCAACTCACCAACACCGCTTCAGAGCCCTCCCGACGCAAACCGTACAACATACGCAAGGCGTGCGGCGCATTACCCGCGAGCGCCGTATCGGCCAATGCAAAAACCGAAAAGCGTGCCTGGTCACTGACCAGGGTATCGAGCAGTGTTTCGTCGAGTTCCCGATCCGATCCAAGCAACAAAGGCAGTTTGCTGATCTCCTGCGCTGCGAACAACAGGTTTCCCTCTGAATAATAAGCAAGGCGCTCTATCGCCCCGCGGGTCGCTTTAATGCCCTGCGCGCGAAGGCGCTGGTCGATCCAGCCCGGCAGTTGTGCCAGAGTCACCGCCCGCGCCTCGACCGCGATCCCATGCGATTCGAGCGCCTTGAACCACTTGCTGGACTGCGTGCTCTTGTCAACACGACCCAGAATCAATACCAGATGCGTACTGGGGTCGTTGTCGGCAAGAAAATCGTTGAGCGTGCGCGCCCCCGCGTCACCGGGCTTGCCACTAGGCAGGCGAATTTCCAGTAACCGGGCACTGGCAAACAATGACAGCGATCGACTGGCACTGCTGATCTGCTGCCAGTCCAGATCCACTCCGGCGGTATAACGCAGTATCTCCTCCACCCCGTGCTGGCGCGCCGCAGCACGAATTGCATCGGCACTTTCTTCAATCAGTAGTGGCTCGGTACCAAATAACAGGTAGACATTGTCCAGTCCCTTGCCAAGACGACCAGTGAGGGCGGGTGGCGCTATGCGCAAAAAGATCTCCGGCCTGAGTTACACCACCGAGAGTGCTCAGACTGGGACAACCAGACCCACCGCAGGCGACTGGATGTTCAAGGCAACACTGCTCAACCGGCGGATAATCCGTCCTACGATCTCATCCCGCATAGAGGCCTTTAGTGCTTTTTCTTCCTCTTTCTTTTGCAATAACTGAGTGCTCTGGTAGATGAGATCACGACTGAATGACAGTTGACTGTTACTGACCAGCACCTGGCCGCTACTCTCGACAACATGGTAGATCACGTTGTACTGCAGGGTATAGCCAGTCGCAATGCCCTTGCTATCGATAGCGTTGACCCAACGGCTGTATTCCACAGTCGCCAGATCAATAATCACCGTGGCGGCCGCTGAATCCTTAACTGGGTTAACGCCGCTTTGGCGCAGGCCCCGGCGCAGGTGGGTGACCAACTCTGGGTCCTGGCCCGTAACCCACGGTGCCGACATGACAGAAGCCAGTTCAACCTGTCCACGCAGGTGAAACCCGCATCCAGACATCGCAGTCGCAAGAAAAAGCAGAAATAGAGTTCGAATCATGGTTTCAACAGATTATGACAAAGAGATGTCCACAAAAGCCTGGACCGACAGAACTGGTAATTATAACGACGCCCGAGGTCTCACGACGATGAGTAATCGACACTAGAAAACCTGCGCCAGTTTACCCCGCTTGCGCCCAGCGCCCAAGTCTGCCTGTGTCGACATTTCATCGGTCAGCATCTGCCGCAACTCATGCTTAAGCACCTTGCCCATCACGTTGCGGGGCAGTACATCGATACTAAATACGGCCTTGGGGTGCTTAAACCGAGCCAGCACACCATCGAAACACGACAACACCTTGGCTTTGTCAATATCACAGGCCGAATCTGGCACAATCACCGCCACAGGTACCTCACCCCACCTGTTATCTGGCATACCCACTACAGCGGCCTCGATCAGGCCTTCCATCTGATCTAAAACGTGTTCGAGCTCTGCAGGATATATATTTTCACTACCAGAAATCACCACGTCTTTCTTCCGATCATTGATATACACATAGCCATCACTGTCGCAGTAACCTATATCGCCTGTCCTGAACCATCCGTCCTGTAGTGCCTGACGGGTCGCTGCTGGATCACGCCAGTATTCCAAGAGCACATTCGACCCTTGCAGCAGTAGCTCACCCGACTGTCCCGTGGGCACATCCCGATCTTCGTCATCGACGATTCGAAAGCGCGTATGCAGCGCCCCACGGCCCGTTGAACCAACGCGGCTGAAAGCATCATCAATACGAAGGTAAAGTGCAACGGGGCCGGTCTCTGTCAAGCCGTAGTTCTGGATAACCGGAACGTTACGGTCGTGAAAAATATCGATCACCGACTTGTGAACAATAGTTGATCCTGTGGTCACTGACCGAATTGAACTAAAGTCTGTTCTCTTGAAGTCCGGATGCTCGGCCAGTGCCATGATGGTAGCCGGGACCAGCACTAGCCTGGTTGGACGAAGATCGCGAATGGCTGACAACACCGTGGCCGGCTCAAAGCGTCGTTGTAACGTAACAGTCGCACCAACATAAAGGGCAGGTGTGGTCTGAATGTTGAGCCCTCCCACATGGAACATCGGCAGTGCAGTCAGAATGTGATCCGAGATATCCAGATCATGCATATGCACACTGTTCAGAGCATTGAACAATACAGCTTGCTGCGTCAGTACTGCGCCCTTGGGCCGACCGGTCGTACCGGAGGTATATACCAACAATACGGGCGTCATGAGATCAACCTTTGGATCACGATCTACACAATCGTGTACATCGTCTGTCACGGTAGCGATATCAGCGTGATCGCAGGCCACACAACCCGGCACCTTATCCGATAACTGATGCCCAATCATCTTATGATCATCATCGCAGACCAGTATCCTGGCCACGGCATTTTCCAGAATATAGGTCTGCTCCAAAGGCGCCAGTCGCCAGTTGAGCGGTAGCAACAAAGCGCCCAGTCGGGCGCAGGCAAACAGCAGCACCAGCAATTCAGGAGAATTAAAACCTAAATAGGCAACACGCTCTCCCCGACCAATGCCATAGACGTCCTTGAGAACCGCTGCTGTCTGGGTGATCTGCGACAGCAGTTCGCGGTAGGTGATCTCCCGCCCTTCGAACCGAACGGCCAGTTTTTCAGGAACAAAGTCAGCGTGAGTCTCGATCCACTGACAGATATTCTGGCTCATGATTCATCCGTCTCACCAGCTTCGTAAAGCGTATCCCGACCCAGTTTGTCGAGGCACAGTTCAGCGGTCCAGGGCAGCATCAATGATCCACAGCGCGAATCCCGATAAATCCGCTCCAGCGGCAAGGCCTTAAGCATGGATTGGCCGCCGCAGGTACGAATTGCGAGTTGAGCCAGTTCATTGGCATTTTCCATAACGGTATATTGCGCAACGTAAGCCCGCATCACCTGATCTTTAGTCGGGCTTCGGCGTGCTTCGCTCATCGCCTGAAACCAGACCGACTTGGTCTGCTCCAGCATCACCCGCATCTGTGCAACCGCCAGTTGTTTAGTTGGATACATCCTTCGCTTTGTTGGTGGCATGTCCGGCAGTTCACCGCGCAAGTACCGAACCGTAAAGTCATAAGCGCCTTGAGCCAAACCAAGGTAAGCAGGCGACAGCGTCAGAAACATGTGTGGCCACTGACTTGCTGCCTGATAGTAAATCCCGCGTGGCATCAGTTCGGAACCGTCAGGCACAAAAACATCCTCAAACAGCAGTGTGCGGCTCACCGTCGCTCGCATACCCATCGGGTCCCAGTCACCGGTGACTCGAACCCCATCGGCCACCGCAGGAATGGCCAGGTAAAGTGTGTTTCGCCGACTGGGCCGATCATCGTCGTTGAGCAGTTCGGTACACAGCGCGCCATAGTAATCCGCACTACCTGCGAGAGAGGCGAAAATTTTCTTGCCGTTTACCTGCCAACCCCCCTCAACTCTACGGGCCGTGGTGCCGAACGCAACGGCGCCCGATGCGGCCGCGCCACCTTCAGAGAACGGCTGTGCATAGATTGCGCCATCATCCAGAATTCGCCGATAGTGTATCGAGCGATTCTGATGATGCTCGGCCCGGGTCGCATCGTCCATATCAAGGTCGTCTGTCAGTGCACCTGACCACAAACAGGAACTTACATGCATATTCCAGGTCAGCGCAGTGGCACCACAGTAGCGCCCAATCTCTGCTGCTGCCAGGGCATAACATCGCAGCGGTGCCCCATGCCCGCCATCACTTTGGGGTATACATATTCCGAGCAGTCCCGCCTTGTGCATATCCCGATAGTTCTCGGTCGGAAATGATGCATCCCGGTCGTAGCCGGCGGCGCGCCCGGCAAACCGGGACTGACCAAGTTCTCTTGCCACAGTTGAAAGCTCACTCTCCTGAGTGCTGAGTTCCCAGGCACCTGCTTCGAACATCGGTGCATCAGGTCGGTCATCTACCGGACGAGCTGCCATACCTATGACTCCAAGCCTGGCTGATGTCGTTGAACAAATTCGAGCACCGTGCTGTTGAACTCTTGTGCATTCTCTATGGGTGCCAGGTGCCCTGTGTCAGTGAGCAAAACATACTCAGCGCCTGGAATCTTCGAGGCCATCTTCTCCATCATGGGCGCGGGCGCGTTTCGATCCTGATCGCCCGCCAACACCAGTGTCGGTAGTGTGATTTTAGGTAGGTTATCCCGACCCTCGAAGGTCACAATACATTGCATCGCTGCACTGTAGGTATCAGGGGTGATCTGATTCATACAGTCCTTGGCCAGCGCCAGGGCATCGCCTGACGCGCCCGCTGCCATCAACTCGGGAATGACGTCTTCGGCGATATCAGCCATGGTCTTGCCCTCCTGCAGTGGTCTTAGACGATCCGCGACAAATTTTTTCTGAAAATCACCCGATGGATTGCCGAATGCCGGCGAGGTCTGGGCCAACACCAGCGTCGCCAGCCGGTTCTGGTGATGTCGGGCGAACTCCTGCACCACCATAGCACCGATAGAGTGCCCAACCACGTGCACCGTATCGACACCGAGGTCGTCTACCAACCGAAGCAGGGCGTCCGCCAGGGCCGGAAAAGTCATGTCTTGTAGCGAATCCGACTGACCGTACCCTGGCATGTCCCAGGCTACCGCATGAAACCCCGCCTGGGCAAAAAACGGCAGCTGATACTCAAAGCCAAATGCTCTGCCACCGATGCCGTGCAGGAACATCACCGTCGGACCTGATCCGGTTTCGATATAGTCGACCTTACTCACTCGATTCCGCCCCAACCAGCTGGCCGCCTTCAACGACCGGCACCCCATCTAAAGCGACTGTGCACCCCATCATCGGCAGATCAAAGTGACCCAGCGTGAATCGTTTGGCAAATTCATTAGCGCCAGTTGAAAACAGAAAATTTCCCGCAAGCGCCCGCAGTTCGGTGCCGTTGATGTCATGTTTGTCGTACAGGGTTAACGCTTCGTGGCGTGCACTAGGATTCAGCCCCCAACCGACATGGGAGACTCCATAAGCCTCAGGGTCATTCCAGGCCGAGAAATACTCACGCATCAACTGTGCATCGAGTCCCTCGCCTTCGACCTGGGTTACATAATCGTGCTCGATAACTAAGGTGATCGGCGTTTCGATATAACGTTTGAACGTAAGATTGATATCACCTGGTGTCATCACCAATCGACCGTTGACCGCATTTCGGCCTGGAAACATGGCCAGTATCCCACCCGGCCAGTGTGTCACGGTACCCGGTCTGTCTGTCCACCCCCACACACCGGCAACAGGACAATCAGCAACATCGATCACCAGATCACTGCCGGCATCCGAAGTCACTGTCATCTTGTGAGCTGCCTTGGCCCGCTTAACCGCCTCACGGACCCTGGACTTAAGATCCTGTTTTGGACGCAGACGTTCAAGCACCTCTGGATGTTCGTTCGAGATCATCAGTACCCTGGCGCCACCCTTCAAAATCGCGGGCAATTCGGTTGAATGCAGTAAGCCCTCACAGGTGAGATCAATAACCATGGTCGCGCTAGTGAGCGCGCTTAATGCTGCTGTGTTCTGCTGCAACGCATCAGACGCGCCGGTTGATCGAACCGGCACCGGTGCGGTCTGAGCCGGTGTCGGCATCACCACATGAAATGGGCGGGCCTTAAGGTCCAGCAAGGCGAGTTCTGTGAGCTGAACATTCACGGCACGCGACTGGGTCTCAGACAAGATTGCCACCTCCTCACCTGAGGCCACCTTGCACAGTTCGAATACGTCACGGAATGCATCAACCCATTTGCCCTCAATACGATCAGTAAACATGCGTCTCTCCTTGCCTGGGGGTTCCAGCTAAACCGAATCTTCGTCCACGACAGCTGTACACTCAATTTCGGCCTTGGCCTGATCCTCGACCAGGGCTGTGACTTCAACCGCAGTCATGGCAGGAAAACGCCGTCCGACAATTTCTCGATAAGCTTCACCATTTTCCTTGAGCCCAGCGATGTAAGCGGCGTGGCTTTGTCGGTTAAGCCTTGTACTAATGCAGTCACGTCTGCCGAGTGTCGGTTTTTAAAGGTCGGATAACCAACAGTTCAACTGATAAGGTAACACCAGCAACTGGCTCGGTGCAATCCGCCAGCACCTGGCTACCAGCGAACAAACTACTGTGATTTTAGCGTTTATTTTCGTTCAATGCCCTACGAGCCAGTGTACTGTGGCCGACGAGAAGCCCCTTTGCGATTTGCAGGAGAATTTGTAATCACTTAAGCCTGTTAGGTTGATTAATGCGTGGGACACCAACCGTTAGCCAGCAGTCAACCGGTGATCGCACCGGCAAAAGTGTTGGGCCGACCAGAGCCGGCGCTTACTTTTAAACAAAAAAATGACTGATTGAAAAATTATCGATATAGATAGGCCGGCGGTGCAAAGTTAAGACACTGATCGCTGAAACAGCCAGCCATCATACTGCGGGGTAACCACGTTCAACACGATGGCGATCACCACAAACAGCTGCAGACCGATCTGCAACAACATCTTCAGGATTGAGCACGCTTTTCCCAGCGGTTAACCCCGATGCCGGCCAACCCCGCCGCCGCCAGGGCCAGAAGATAAGCACTTAACCCCAATACAGGCAAAAGACCCCAAACCACAGAGCAGAAAAACAAAAATGCAATCTGCCCTTGCATCATGCCGCGCATCACGGCGAGCCCGCCTGCGCTGCCATGCTCGCGGTGTGCCGTGGCTGCCAATACACCGGCCAAAATGAGTACGGTGCTGAGCAACCCCGACAACGTGGGTCCAAGAAAAGAGGCCAGGGTAGTGATGATCAGCACCAGAGCGGTCGTACTCACCATACGCATAACCAATACCTGATTGGAAGAAAAAGCGGGTAGAGCTCTCGACCCTGTGGACCTCATCGCTGCCAGACCCACCACGATCGAGAGCATGCTGAGCAAAAAAACCGGTGCAACGCCCGGCTTGAATACCGATAGAAGCAATACCATCCCGACATAGCCACTCTGCGAAACAAGTTGGCTGACGATCCAACCACTTCCAAGACTGACGGCAATACGATAACCCACCGCCGTCGCAGCGATGGCCGGCATGGCATACAGGGTGCCTAGTGCCGCCTGACTTGCAAAGTCTGCTCCGTATTCAACAAATAAAAAAACCGAAATCGGCCCGGTGGTGACCGGCAAGCCAGCCATCCAGCCTCCCGCCGCGACCCCCCAGCGGCGAGATGCCCACCCTGCGACCCCAACGATACAAGGCGTGGCAAAAAGCTTAAAAAGCAATAACGTCATCGCGTGATCTGCGACTTAGAATCAAGTCCTACTGGCATCGGAATACTTGATCAGGCCAAGCGACTGATACCGCCTGAAGGCCCCTGTCGCACCAAGAATCATCGGACCGGGGTTTGATAACGTGAGCGTACGCGGTGGATCCGCCCGGTAATAGATCCGGGGTGGCCAGGACAGGCACTTACTTTCCATCAAAAACAAATAGCTGATTAAAAAATTATCGATATAGATAGCTTAGCAGCGCCAAGGATAATTACCGATTTTGCCCAACGGATTAATGTACAGCCGACTCCATGGCGCCGGCGTGATCAACCAACTTATCCGCGATGCTGTCTTGCGGTTATGACAGCGGGATAACTCAGATAACTCAGATAACTCAGATAACTCAGATAACTCAGATAACAATATTAACGAGCTTGCCCGGCACTACAATGATTTTGCGCACTGGCTTATCCCCGACATGGCGCGCAACTTTGTCATCAGCCAACGCCGCCTCACGGATAACCGCCTCGTCAGCATCCGGGGCAACTTCTACCTGGCTGCGCAGTTTGCCGTTGACCTGTACTACGAGTACCTGTGTTGCCGATGTCAGCGCGCCTTCATCGACCTTGGGCCAGGGAGCATCCAGCAGTTCGCCGGGCATCTTCAGCTCCTGCCACAGCACATGACTAAGATGCGGCGTAATCGGCGCCAGTACCCGCACCAGAATACCCAGCACCTCACGCATCACAGCTATACGCACCGGGTCTGAGCCCGGGTCAAAACGCTCAAGAGAGTTAAAACTTTCCATACACGCGGCAACCACGGTATTAAACTGGTGGCGCTCCATGCCGCGGTTAATTTTCTGCAGCGCCCCATGAAAAACCCGCCGAAGAGACTGACTCTCCTCATCGAGAGACTCAGCGGTGGTGCTATCACCACGCAAGGTCTCACGGTGGCTATAAACCAGTGTCCAGATCCGGCGTAGAAAACGCTGCGACCCGGCAACCGCGTCGTCGTTCCACTCGAGCGATTGCTCGGGGGGCGAGGCAAACATGGTGAACAACCGCACCGTATCGGCGCCGTAACGGTCGATCAGGCCCTGTGGATCAACGCCATTGTTTTTGGACTTGGACATGGTCGTCCAGCCGGTCGGTGTCAGCGCAGCGCCATCGGTT
>JABINT010000113.1 GCA_018698075.1 Acidiferrobacteraceae bacterium | reverse complement strand
TAAAAAGTGGGATAATCTGAAACTCGAAAGTTAATCTGGTTATTCTTGTGCAAGCGGGAATCTTGGTTCGTGCCCGTGTTAGCAGGTTTCGCGCTTACACGGGAGTGATTTTAATTATTGCTGGGAATATAAAATGGGACAGTTTACAAACAAGAAAGCGATCGTTTTAGGTGGCACCTCTGGTATCGGGTTGTCAACTACCCAGATGCTGCGCGACGGCGGGGCAGAGGTTATCGCCGGCAGCCGGCGCGAAGGTGAAATCGACGGTGTCGAATGTGTACAGGTCGATGTGCTCGATCGCGAAGCCTTGAGTGCCTTGTTCGAAAAACATCACGGATTTGACTATCTGGTTAACGCTGCAACCGGTGGGTCGCGTGCCATCGGGCCTTTTCTCGAAATGGACCTGGACGGTTTTCAAAACTCCTTTGCCAAACTTTGGGGCTATACCAACAGCGTCCGCCTGGGGGTTCCGCATATGTCGCAAACCGGTGCAGTCGTGTTGATCAGTGGCTACCCGGCACGTAGATGGCGGGCGGGGACGATTGCAATCGGCAGCGTCGGCGGTTCGGTCGAGGCCTTCATTCGACTGGGTGCCAACGAAATCAAACCAGTAAGGCTGAACGGCGTGTCCCCCGGGCTGATCGATACCCCGATGTCACCGCTCAAGGGAGAAGAGCGCGCGAATTATTATCATAAAGGTACATCTGGGCATATTATTCCACGGGCTGGAACGACGGATGAAGTCGCCGCCGCCGCTATCTTTTTGCTCGAAAACGAATTCGTTACCGGCACTATTATTGACATCGACGGGGGTGCTATTGCTTCATGAGTTTTAAGGGAATCAGTAAACTCCTAAAAGGCGATACTCTGGTGCGCAGTGTCGAGCCGGATTATTCCCGTATCGGCGTCGGATGACGGCGTAAGGCTCCATCGGGTAAAAGCAAATTACTAGTCTTTTTGTCTACAAGATGGAGATTACCGTGGCGGTGATAGAGTTACCGCAGGAATAGGCGCCACTCATGAGCATTCTAAAAAGGGGTGGCCTGGTAGTGACCGACCGAAGCCACGGCCTGAGTTATCTAGCGTGAGCCCACCGCACAAGGCCGCTCTAAAGGTTGGGATTGGCGGGCTCGGCACCATTGGTTTTGATCTGGCCCAGCGTTTGGATGAAGGGATTGAGGGCTTGATTCTTAACGCGGTGTCAGCGCGAGATATCGATGCTGCCCGCTTGAGAGTGAGTCGCCTTGGACAACAGGTTCCGGTTATGCCTTTGGCAGAACTCGCCCAAGTCTGCGATGTCGTGGTCGAATGCGCGCCTGCTGCAGTGTTCAGTCAGGTTGCTGAGCCGACGGTGCGACTGGGCAAGGTGTTGATTACGGTCAGCGTGGGGGGGTTACTCGATAACTGGCATCTGGTCGAGATGGCGAAGACCACTGGTGCACGAATTAATGTCCCAAGTGGTGCGATCCTGGGGCTTGATGCGGTACGGGCAGCCGCCCTGGGTGAGATCAAACACGTATCGATGGTAACCCGAAAACCACCTGCGGGGTTAGCCGGCGCTCCTCACATCCAAAGCAATAAGATTGATCTGGACTCTTTAGATCAGCCACTTAAGGTATTTGAAGGCTCGGCCCGCGAGGGCGTGCAGGCTTTCCCGGCAAATGTCAATGTGGCGGCTGCACTGGGGCTTGCCGGCGTAGGGCCAGAACGCACACGGCTGGAAATATGGGCCGATCCAGGAATCAGCCGGAACACCCATACAATTACGGTCGAGTCGGACAGTGCACGACTTGAACTGAAAATCGAAAATATCCCGACTGCTGAGAATCCGGGGACAGGCAGGATCGTTGTGTTAAGTACACTTGCGGCTCTTAAAAGACTGGTCGATCCTCTGATAGTGGGTACATAAATCGGTCCTGCTGGAGTCTGCACGGCTTGCAAGGTATCTCGAGCCGATTGGAAATTATGCTGAAGCAAAGGCAGTGCGACATCTTATATATTATTTGCGTGGCGCCCAGATGACTAAAGGCCGATGCTGAAAGTCCGACCCATCTCCCGGGCTTCGTGAAGCAAAAGTGCAGGGCGTTCACCGCCGTCGGTCGAGCCGTGAAGGTATTCGAAACGTCCATCGGCAATCCCGCAGAAATCAAAGATGCCCGTGACGATCTGAGTTTCTATGGCGGTGTCGTAGCCACGCTTGGCATAGGTTGGGGCATCCGACGCTGAAAGCCCTATAGCGAGCGCCCGCTTGTGACTGAGGAACTTGGACCCGTATGCGATATCCTTGTTCCAGACGCGGTCAATCCAACCTTTCAAGATAGCCGGAAATGACCACCACCAGATCGGAAAGACCAGGATAATTCCGTCATTGCGCTGAAGCCGTTCGATCTCAGTCTGTACTGCGTGGGAGTAGGACTTATTTACACTACCCCAGTCAGGCTCATCAGCGGGCGTAATCAGTGGGTCAAAACCCTCACCATAGAGGTCGGCTAGTTCAGCTTCATCACCTGCGTCAGCCAGTCCGGTCATAACGGCGTCGGTGATTTGACCCGTCAGCGAATCCCGGCGTGGATGCGCCATTACTACAAGCACCTTCATTCTGATTCCATGGCAACGGGTATCAAGCCCGAATTTGTATGGTTACCTGACGCGCAAGCATCAACTAGGCTTTAATATAAAGGTCAGGTTAGTTCATTTCCAGTTATCATCAACTCTTCCACGGGAGAGTCTGGCGTCTATACGGCTAACTTGTTTTCAAGATCAGGCTATGCATTGGGAATGCTTTTGTCGTTCCTGGTCTTGAGCCTCCCACCTCTACTTACCACTGTGATGTTGCAATGGCCAATGCCTTGGGTTGTAAAACTTTGGTTGCACTGATTCCGTTAACTAAAATGTGATTGTAATAGCCTTGATTTCGCAGTAGGCGTTCAATGCCGCGAGACCTTTTTCGCGCCCGATGCCACTTTCTTTCATGCCGCCAAATGGCACTGTATCTCCGGCACTGTGATAGCCGTTGATAAATATCTGTCCCGCTTCGACGCCTCGGGCAAAACGCATCGCTTTACTGATGTCCTTGGTTTGGATGCCTGCCGCCAGCCCGTAAGAGGTTCCGTTGGCAATATCTATGGCGTGGTCTACATCATCGATCCCGATGACACTCAAGATCGGGCCAAACACCTCGGCTGTGCCCAGTTCATCTTCTGGTGACACGTTATCGGCTATTGACGGTGTGAAGAAATATCCGCCTTCACATTCTGCAACCTGAGCTTTATCTCCACCCGTGACAAACGTTACCCCCCGATCTCTGGCACGTTGAGCGAATCCGGCCACCGATGCCAATTGTCGATCAGAAATCAAAGGACCCATGACTGGGTTATCAAGCCCGTGGCCCAGTGAAATCGATTCGACTCCTTGGACCAGTCGATCGACCACTTCCTCATGAATCGGGCGATCTACCAAAAGACGGGTCCCGGCGGAACAAATCTGCCCAGCATTCTTATACATTCCCGTCAGAACGCTAGGTACGGCAACATCCAGGTCCGCATCTCGAAGTACCACATGAGGAGACTTTCCACCCAGCTCTAATGTGACTGAGGCGAGATGGGTCGCGGCCGCCGCCATAACTGCTTTTCCCGTTGGGATCGAACCCGTGAAGGTGATATGGCGAACATCTGGATGCTCACTTAACACCCGTCCTGCTTCTTCCCCATGACCCGGGACTACATTGACAACGCCAGGGGGCACTCCAACCTCTTCGAGCAACTCAATCAGGAGAATTGCGCTTAGCGGCGTTTCTTCAGCGGGCTTGACCACCGCTGTGTTGCCGCAGGCCAACGCCGGTGCAAGGCCGCGCGCTACCATCGATATCGGAACATTCCAAGGCACAATATGGCCAGTGACACCGATGGGTACGCGTTCGGTGAAACAGACCTTGGATGGACCAAGCGGCACTGTTGTCCCCTCGAGCTTATCTACGATGCCTGCGTAATAACAAAAATAATCTGCTGTTCGTTCAACGGTGGCTTTGGCGTCATTGAAAGGTTTGCCGGTATCCAGGGTTTCCACCAGAGTTAAATGCTCAATATCCTGCCGAATTCGATTCCCGACCTCCCACAACAGCCGGCCACGCGCTTTCGGTGTCAGTGTCGCCCAGGGTCCGTTAAGTGCGCGCTTTGCCGCCTGAACTGCATGGTCCACATCGCTGGCTTTTCCTGCCGCTACAGTGGCCAGCAATAGGCCAGAGCCGGGATCAAAAGTTTCGATTTGATCGCGGCTTTCAGCGACGATTTTCTGACCGTCGATCAACAGGTAGTTCGGTAATTCACCGGCCTTTGAAATAGCCTCGGCCCAACGACTCATAAATCTCTCCTCAAACTTTTCCAGCAATTATTAAACAACATTGTCGATCAGGAATCTTAACGTTAATTTCGGTATCGATGGTGATGAAAGCAGATTCGTGCTCAACGTTCCGGGTTGAGTAGTGCGTCTTAACCCGCGATACTCAACCCATGGTTCCGTTATCTGTATTGGATCTGGCTCCGATCACACAAGGCAGTGATGCCGGCCAGGCGCTCAGCAACAGCTTGGAGCTTGCCCGTCATACTGAAAAACTCGGTTTCAGCCGTTACTGGGTTGCCGAGCACCACAACATGCCTGGCATTGCCAGCGCGGCGACTGCCGTTGTCATCGGCCATATCGCAGGTGGCACCCACGCCATTCGGGTTGGCTCGGGCGGTGTCATGCTGCCGAACCACGCTCCGCTTGTCATTGCAGAACAATTCGGCACCCTCGAGTCACTTTATCCCGGCCGGATCGAACTGGGCCTGGGTCGAGCCCCTGGAACCGATCAGTTCACGGCCCAGGCGCTTCGCCGCAGCCTTGTCGGTGATGTGGATCAATTCCCCCGTGATGTCCAGGAGCTTCAGAGCTATTTTCTACCCGACCAGACTGGTCAAAGGGTCAAAGCGGTGCCGGGCAGCGGTCTAAATATCCCCATCTGGATTCTGGGCTCAAGCCTTTACGGTGCTCAGCTCGCTGCCGCCCTGGGCTTGCCTTATGCCTTTGCTTCGCATTTTGCGCCGGCAGCCATGATGCAAGCCATACAGATTTACCGCGAACGATTCGAGCCATCGGCTCAACAGGCAACGCCTTATGTCATGCTTGGCTGCAACGTGTGCGCAGCTGAGACCGATGCCAAAGCCTGGTGGCTTCGAAGCTCAGCACTGCAATCGACTTTGAACCTTCGCCGCGGGCAACCTGGGCCACTGCCGCCGCCGGTAGAGAATCTTGAAAGTCAGATCAGCCCACATGAAAAAATAATGCTGAAAGAGCTGGAAATCGCCTCTATGGTTGGATCAGCCCAGACCATCAGGGGTGAACTGGAGGCCTTTATAAAGTATACGGGCGCAGACGAGTTGATCGTTGCCGGGCAGATTTACGACCACGACGCAAGATGCCGGTCGTACGAGATCACGGCCGACGTTGCTATCGCAAAGGCGTCCTGATGCGACAGACCGATGCCTCGTCGACAGACTATATTTCGTGCGCGTCAGCCCGTATCGAAATTGACCGGCTGGGATCGACCAACAGTAGTGATGCAAAACAGGCAGCGCCAGGGTTTCAGGCCTGCTGATAGCGCAAGGCGTCGCATCTGCCAAAAGCAAATTCCTATTCCTTTGAAGATACCCGTTACAATTCCAGATCAATGAATACGAAAACACCTATTAGAACGGCACTGGTCACTGGCAGTGGACGGAATATCGGCCGGGCGGTTGTGCTCGCACTGGCTGAGCAAGGTTGTAATGTGATCGTCAACGGATCGTCAAACCGGGCAGCGTGCGAGACCGTTGCCGGGGAAGCCCAAGCTCTGGGCGCCAAGGCGCTGGTTGCCATGGGCGATGTCGGCGATCCCGATGCCGCTCGCCAGATCTGCCGTAGCGGGGTGACGGAGTTTGGCCGCATTGATATTCTGGTTAACAATGCTGCGGTGCGACCCTTAAAGCCTTTTCTTGAGACCACCGACGATGACTGGCACCGGGTGCTGGATGTTGATTTGAACGCGGCGTTTTACACCTGTCACGAGACGCTACCGGGCATGGTCGACAACGGCTGGGGCCGGATCATCAACCTGACTGGCATGAATGCCATCCATGGTTACAAGGGCAGAGTGCCGGTGTCAGTTGCGAAGCACGGCTTGTGGGGGCTAACCAAAGCGCTTGCCAAGGAGTTCGGCCCCAGTGGCATCACTGTCAATGCGATCTCACCGGGCCCGATTCAGTCTGAACACGACGATGCCGAATTGTCCCGCCATATTCGCGAACAGGTGGGACGTATTCCGGTAGGCCACCTTGGCGAACCCACACACATCGCGGCATTGTGCAGCTATCTTGTATCTGATGGTGG
>JABINT010000190.1 GCA_018698075.1 Acidiferrobacteraceae bacterium | reverse complement strand
GGAATTTACGGGCCGTGTTTGCCCCGCTCCTTGTGAAGGCGCCTGCGTCCTGGGCATCACTGATCCGGCAGTCACCATAAAGAATATTGAACAGGCGATTGTCGATCGCGGGTTTGCCGAAGGCTGGATCAGTTCGGCAGAGCCGGCAGTCCGTAGTGGCTACCATGTGGCTATCGTCGGTTCAGGGCCGGCGGGCCTGGCTGCAGCGGATGAACTGAATCAGGCGGGGCACCAGGTAACGGTTTATGAGCGTGCTGACCGGATTGGCGGCTTGCTGATGTATGGCATCCCGAACATGAAATTGGACAAAACTGTGGTAGAGCGGCGGGTAGATCTACTGCGTCATGCGGGCGTGAGCTTTATTACCGGCACCAGTGTGGGTGAGAGTGTTACTTTGCCGGGTGGCGATGTGCCCGGGCTCATGGTTGAGCACAGCAAGAAGCCGCGCCATTTACCAGCCCGGGAACTGCTGGAACACTATGATGCCGTGGTTCTCGCAGTCGGGGCGACAGTACCGCGTGATCTACCCATTCCCGGTCGAGAATATCAAGGCATCCACTTTGCCATGGACTACCTGACCCGCAGTACCCAGGCATTCTTGGATCACACTGATACCGCAATTTCTGCAGCGGGCCGCCAGGTTGTGGTCATTGGCGGAGGGGATACTGGTGCCGACTGTATCGGTACCGCACTGCGACAGGGATGTGAAAGCATCGTAAACTTCGAGTTACTCGCTCAGCCGCCCGCTGAGCGGGCTGAGGATAATCCCTGGCCGCAGTGGCCGCTTATCCTGCGCAGCGATTATGCTCATACCGAAGCTCAACATCGATTTGGCGACGACCCGCGAACCTACAATCTGTTGTCCAAGGCTTTTACCTGTGATGATCATGGACGTGTGTCCGGGATCCGCACTGTCACCGTCGATTGGGATAAGCCCTCGGATAATGCACCATTCAGCGAGGTGGTCGGTTCTGAGCGTACCTGGCCTTGTGATCTGGTTTTTCTGTCAATGGGTTTTACTGGGCCTGAGGTTACGCTTGCCGAAGAGTTGGATCTTGAGCGTGATGCCAGATCAAATTTCCTTGCGTTGCCTCCGCGCTACCAGTGCCAAGAGTCAAGTGTTTTCGCGGCCGGGGATTGTCGCCGTGGCCAATCGCTGGTGGTCTGGGCAATCCAGGAGGGCCGTGCAGTTGCCAGGTCGGTCGGCGTTTATCTCGCGGGTTTACCTCAACCCAAAGCGGCAGCCTGAGTCGGTGCGGATATGAGTCGCGCGAACATTCCCGCTGCCAAGCGGCTGATCATCGCGCTGGATGTTCCAACCGGCGCCCAAGCCCGAGACTTGGTCGAGGACCTCGGTGATACGGTCAGTTTCTACAAAGTAGGACTGGAGTTATTCACCGGCGACGATGGATTTGCCATGGTGGACTGGTTGACCAGGCGGGGTAAGGAGGTTTTTGTTGATCTTAAGTTTTTTGACGTGCCGGCGACGGTTGCCCGCGCTGTGAGTCAGTTGCGTGGCCGGCAGGTGAGCTTTGCGACCGTGCACGGAAATGATGCCATGATGCGTGCAGCGGCCGAGGCCGCAGGCGAGGTCGGCATTCTCGCCGTAACTGTATTGACGAGCCTGGATGCGGCCGATATGCGGGACCTGGGTTTTAATTGTGATATCCCGGCCCTGGTGCGCTCCCGGGCGCTTCGAGCTGTGGCGCTAGGCTGCGCAGGTGTCGTCGCGTCTGGCCAGGAGGCGGCGATGCTGCGCAAGACATTGGGAGGCGATGGATTGATTGTGACGCCGGGTATTCGCCCGGTACGCCAGGATGATGACCAGAAGCGTACCGTCACACCGACACAGGCACTGCGCGATGGAGCCGATTATCTGGTCGTCGGCCGGCCCGTGCGTGATGCGGATAACCCTCGTGAGGCGGCCAGAGTAATTCAGAATGAGATTGCGAGCGCACTGGGGGACTCTGTCGGCAGATGAAAGCACTGAAGAATGATCGGCTGATACGTGCGTTACGTCGGCAAAGTGTGGACTACACGCCCGTATGGATCATGCGCCAGGCCGGACGCTACCTGCCTGAGTACCGGGCGACCCGTCAGCGGGCTGGGAATTTTCTGACACTGTGTCAGACGCCGGAATTGGCCTGTGAAGTCACGCTACAGCCATTGGCCCGTTTTGATCTGGATGCAGCCATTCTTTTTTCCGATATTCTGACCATACCGGATGCCATGGGTTTGGGTCTGAGCGTGCATGAGGGCGAAGGCCCGCGTTTTGCCCGCCCGATACGGACAGCCGCTGATGTCGCAGCCCTGGGTGTGCCGGATCCCGAAGATGATCTGAGCTATGTGATAGAGGCCGTGCGGCTGATTCGACACGAATTGGCGGGCCGGGTGCCGCTGATCGGCTTTTCAGGCAGCCCCTGGACCTTGGCCACTTATATGGTAGAGGGCCAGAGCAGCCGAGATTTTGCCCGCATAAAGCAGATGGTTTATGACGCCCCAGCCATAGCGCACCAGCTTTTGAAGGTGCTGAGCGATTCGGTCTCGATTTATCTGGCGGCTCAGGCCCACGCCGGCGCCCAGGTGTTGATGATCTTTGATACCTGGGGCGGGGTGTTGGCCCACGCGGACTATCGGCATTTTTCCCTTGAGCCCATGGAGCAGATTATTGAGTACCTGCGCGCTGATCCGATTGCGTCGGATTTACCGATTATTGTGTTTACCAAAGGGGGAGGCCAGTGGTTGGCGCGAATGGCGGCAACCGGCTGTGACGCATTAGGCTGCGATTGGACGAGTTCTTTGCGTCAAGCTCGGCACCAGGTGCAGGACCGGGTCGCCCTGCAGGGCAATCTGGATCCAGCCATACTTTACGCGTCACCCGACAGGATCCGTGCGGCGGTGGCTGACGTGCTGGAAGATTTCGGCACCGGTCCTGGCCACGTGTTCAACCTTGGCCATGGGGTGACGCCAGGGGTAGATCCGGATCAGGTCAAGGTGCTGGTGGATGCTGTACATGAGCTCAGCCGAACCGAGGCTTAGTCTCGGTTCTTGGCTGTTCGCAGGTCAGTCGGCTACGGGCACTGTGTAATTCAGTGCAAGCCGTCCGCCATCGGCATAGATGCACTGTCCGGTGATGTAGGAGGAGTCGTTGCTTGCCAGAAAAAGGGCAACCCGGGCGATTTCGTCGACATTGCCACAGCGGCCCATTGGCGTGCGCGACAGGATCGCGCGGCGTTTTGTGTCGTCGCTCATCACTTGCTCCAGCATTTTGGTCAGGATACTGCCGGGGCCAATGGCGTTTACCCGCACACCCTTGTCCGCGAGCGCCACAGCCATCACTCGGGTCAACTGGTCGAGGCCACCCTTGGAGACGTTATAAGGAAGAATATTGGGAATAGTCATAACCCCGTTTACCGAAGACATATTAATGATGCTGCCGCTGCCCGCCACTACCATGTGGCGACCGACTGCCTGGCTCACCAGGAAGGCACCCTTGAGATTGACCGAGAGCACGGCGTCAAAATCTTCTTCACTGATTTCCAGCACATCGCCCGAGCGCAGAATCCCCGCATTATTAACACAGATGTCAATCTGCCCGGCATCGGCGATGATGTCCGCGATGGTTGCGTCTACTGCGGCCTTGTCGGATATGTCGCAGCAGAAAAAACTTGCCCCAGCTACGCTGGTTATGGCGTTACTGCCAACCTGTTCGTTGATATCGAGCGCCATGACTCGCGCACCCTCAGCGGCAAAACATTGCGCCACACCCAGGCCGATGCCCTGCGCTGCACCCGTCACAACGGCCACCTTATTCTTAAGTCTCATCGTCGTCTCCATCGAATTTCTCAAACTTCCTGCGATTGTATCGCGACTCAAAGAACCGCTTGTGGAGATGGCACAGCAGATCACCTAGACTTGGTGCAATGTTAATGCCTGGCCAGCATCCCATCCAAATTCGACAAGCTACGGCTAGCGACCTGCCGCTGGTACGTGTGCTATTTCGGGAATACGAGACATTGATTGATACACAGTACTGTTTTCAGTCTTTTGAGGCCGAACTGGCTGATTTGCCCGGATACTACGCTCTGCCGGGTTGCCTGCTGATTGCGCGCTCAGGTGAGGCAGCAGCAGGGTGCGTCGCACTCCGTCGTCTTAGCGATAAATCAGGTGAAGTGAAAAGGTTTTTCGTCCGGGAGCATTATCAGGGCGCGGGCCTCGGAGCTGAACTGATGACTCGACTCATCGCGAATGCACAAAATGCCGGCTTTGAGTCTTTGGTGCTGGAAACCCTGCCCACCATGCGGTCCGCAAACGGACTATATGAACGACTTGGTTTTGTTCGTAGGTCAGCCTATCATCGCAATTCAGCACCTGGTATTACTCATTTGTCGCTGAGCCTAAAGCGAGCACCCTTTGAGTGATGAATGAGTGATTCAGGTATGTCGATCTCTTTGGCCTTCATCGCAGTAGCTAAAACAGAATATTTATGAAACTTGGTGATCTTGCACTAAAGATCGGCGGCAAATGCCACGGAAATACCGACCTTGAGGTTAAAACCCTGGGCACGCTGGAGGATGCAGGACCAAATGAGATCACATTCTTGGTGTCATCCGCGTTACGCGGTGATCTTGCCCGTTGTCGTGCGGGTGCAGTGATTTTGCTTGAAGAGGATCTGGATGCCTGGGGTGGACCTGCGATTGTCTGCGACAACCCACACTTAGGTTACGCCCGGGCGGCTCGGGCGCTCGACAATACGCCGACACCGACGGCAGGGATTCACCCCAGCGCCGTTGTGGCTGCTAGTGCCCAGATTGCAGACGATGCCTCGGTCGGTCCGAACTGCGTTGTCGAGGAAGGGGTAAAGATCGGTGAGTCGGTCGTGCTGGGCCCTGGCTGCGTGATCGGCGAGGGGGCTTGCATTGGCGATGGCAGCCGGCTGTTTGCCAATGTGACTGTCAGTCGGGAGGTGTCTATTGGCAAACGTTGTTTTATAAAAAGCGGCGCGGTGCTTGGCAGTGATGGCTTTGGCAACACCAACGAAGAGGGTCACTGGGTTCGTATCCCCCAACTGGGCAGCCTGACGATAGGCGATGACGTGCAAGTGGGTGCGGCGACCACGATAGATCGAGGGGCAATTGGCGACACCGTGATCAGCAAGGGTGTGGTCATCGACAACCTGGTGCAGATCGGCCACAACGTCCAGATTGGGGAAGACAGCGCTGTTGTCTCGTGTGTCGGTATTGCTGGCAGCGTAGTGATTGGCAAGCGCTGTATCTTGGCTGGCGCTGTGGGAGTGGCTGATCATGTGAGCATCTGCGACGATGTCCACTTGACCGGGATGGCGATGGTCACCGGCTCTATCGACAAGCCCGGAATGTATTCCTCTGGTACTGGGCTTTTGCCCACGGCTGAGTGGCGCAAAGCGGCGGTGCGTTTTCGCCAACTGGACGACCTTGCCAAACGGGTGAAGGCTCTGGAAAAGAAATAGCCCGGTTAATTATTGAATCTAAGACAACCAGAGTCGATTTTTCAGGATTCTCATTAATGCCGAACCCGTATTACCCGTTTTTGCTTTATTGGACCCTGACACTTCTACCACTGGACTGTAATAAAATGGTGCTGAAATGATGCTGCGACCTGAATCTACCCAAACAGGAAGCGCCAGGGTAATTTTTACGGTAATGGCTGGTGCCAATGATTCCGTCGTCGGTCAGATGGTACGCTCTATTTTGTAACGGAATAGTTTCACTTGCCCCGTGAATTCTGAGGGTTGGTGATGAATATAGGTTGACTCAATGTCCTTTTTCTCGAATGTCCCCCCCGCGCTCTGGGTAGCTGCCTTCCTCGCCCTGTACATGGCATGGGCTATTGGCGCCAACGATGTTGCCAACGCGATGGGCACCAGTGTTGGTTCAGGGGCGCTCACAGTTTGGGGTGCGATCCTGGTCGCTGGCATTTTTGAATTTTGCGGCGCGTTTTTTGCCGGTGGACATGTGACCGATACGGTGCGCAACGGGATGCTTGATCTTGGCATGATAAGTCGGGATCAGCTTATTTATGGAATGTTGGCATCTCTAGCATCGGCGGGTACCTTGTTGATCGGCGCCACCCGGTTCGGCTTGCCTGTGTCAACCACGCACTCGATTGTTGGCGCCATTGTCGGGTTCGGTACAGTGGCTATTGGGTTTGATGCAGTGAACTGGGGGAAGATCATGCAGATCGTATTGTCCTGGTTGACCTCACCACTGTTGGCTGGCGTCATTGCGTTTTTTATTTTCCAGATCACCCGATCCAAGGTTCTTGATACCAAAGATCCGGTTGCGCAGATTCGAAAGCTCGGTCCGCTATTTTTCTTTTTCGTGTTTTTTATTATCGGCCTCGTGACGCTTTTCAAGGGCCTTAAGCCTTTGAAGCTAGATCTCAATTTCACCCAGGCATTGATCGGTTCGATAGGTTTGGGCATCGTAGGGGCTGGACTGGGTGTATTTTTTATCCGCAGGGTGCATCTGGGACCGGTAGATAAAAAACACCGATTTAGCCAAGTTGAGCGTATTTTCGTAATTCTTCAGATTCTGACGGCCTGCGCAATTGCTTTCGCCCATGGCTCCAATGATGTCGCCAACTCAATAGGACCGCTGGCGGCCGTGGCGCATGCGGTACGGGGCATGGATCTTGCGAGCAAAGCGCCCGTTGAACCTTGGATGCTCGCGATTGGTGGTATCGGAATAGTGGTTGGATTGGGTACATGGGGTTACCGGGTGATGGAGACCGTGGGCAAGCGGATTACCGAGCTGACGCCGAGTCGTGGTTTTGCCGCCCAACTATCGGCAGCAACGACCATCGTGTTGGCCTCGAGAATGGGCATTCCGATATCCACAACACATACCCTGGTTGGTGCTGTACTGGGTGTGGGCCTTGCGCGTGGGATCAGTGCGCTGGATTTGCGGGTAGTCGGAAAAATCATTGCATCATGGGTAGCCACTCTGCCGATTTCCGCAGGGCTATCGGTGTTCTTTTATTATTTTTTCAGAGGTTTGTTAATTCCTTAGGAGATATTCATGGCCTGGATAGATCAACTGGTGGGGCGCTCGCCGATTGCGCCAATGCAAAAACATATGCAGGTCGCCGTCCTCTGCGCCCGTGAGGTAGTTCCCTTACTCGAGGCAATGGCCGTAGGGGATAATGACTCGATTCGAGATTGCCGTGCGAAGATAGATCGATTGGAACATGAGGCGGATCAGATCAAGCATGAGATTCGATCCCACACCCCCAAGCGTTTCATGATGGCCCTGGATCGCCGCACAATACTGGAGATTCTGGATTACCAGGATTCGATCGCAGATGTTGCCCAGGATATTGCCGAACTGGTGGATCAGCGAAGCATGCATCTGCCCGATGCACTGAAAGAACCGGTATTGTCACTGGCCAACCGGGTGGTAGCGGCCTGTGAGCAGGGCCAGCGCATCATTGATGAATTGGACGAGCTCGTGGAGACAGGTTTTGGTGATGCGGAGGTTGCGCGTGTTGATGAAATGATCTCTGAACTGGGCCGCCTCGAAACCGAAACGGATGCTCTATTGGATAAAGCCGCGCGTAAACTGTTTTCAATAGAGGAAGAACTTGGTGTTGCCACAATCTTTTGGCACCAGGTCATTCGTCAGATCGCAACTCTTGCAGACCTTTCCGAGCGAGTGGGTAATCGACTGCGCCTGTTAATGGCCAACTGACGGGTTTAGCCCTCATCTGAGTCTGCACTCGATAAATTAGAGCGCAGCAGCCAACCGATCACTGCAGTTGCGATCACCGCCCCGGCCAACTGGGCCGCAATAAAGGCTGGCATGTCCACTGGCAAGATTCCACTGAACGTGTCGGTCAGGCTCCTGGCGATGGTCACTGCCGGGTTGGCAAAGGAAGTGGAGGCGGTAAACCAGTAGGCGGCCGTGATAAACAGCCCAACGGCGCTCGGTACAGCTTCAGGCCGCCAGCGCCGAGTCGCCAGGATCGTGGCAACCAGGCCGAAAGTAGCGACACTTTCTGAAAACCACTGCGCTGGGCCATTGCGCAGCTGTGTGGAAAACTGGATCAGGGTCTCTTCAAACATGGCGTGCGCAGTCAACGTGCCTGTGATTCCCCCGGCGATCTGGACCACGACATAAGCTAGAGCAACCAGGCTGGGGACCTCGCGCCGCAGAACAAAAGTCAGAGTTACGGCTGGATTGAAATGGGCGCCGGAAATCGGCCCCAGCATAGTAATCAGAACAAATAGGATTGCCCCGGTGGGTATGGCATTGCCCAGCAACGCGATCGCAGCATTGCCCCCCGCGAGGCGCTCTGCCATGATTCCTGAGCCCACCACTGTTGCTAACAGCAACGCGGTGCCGAGAAACTCGGCAGCCAGTTTGCGTGGCAAAGAAAACTGTTCCATCAGTGGTTTAGCCCGTCGGAACTGCGTTGTCCCTCTCGTTCAACTGAACGCTTAGCGCAAGATGATCGAGAGATGCTCGTATTAGGCTGGTGTAAGTTCTGGATTGGCCTATACCTTCCCGATTTACTAGCGCCTCGGCCAGGAGGCTGCAAACTGAGATTCTGGCGGACAGAGCCAGCGCGTTGTCATAAGGCTTTCCCATACTCTGTTCATCACCTTCGCTGGTTTATTGCTGGGACAAAGTTTTAAGGGTTATAGCGGTTAGCGGTGCACACAACTCTGGTCGCCCACCACAGCAGTCCTGTACCAGGTAGTCGAATAGAGCCTGGATTCCCTTGGGGTCGATGGAATAGATAATTGATCGACCTCGCCGGGTCGAGGTCAGTAGGCCCGCTCGGGTGAGTACAGCCAGATGGGTCGATAACGTGTTGTGAGGGGTATGAAGTTGTTTGGCGATCTTCCCGGCGGCCAATCCATCACGGCCTTGCTCTATCAGAAGGCGGAATATCTTCAGGCGGCTGTCCTGGGCGAGAGCTGAGAGTCGATTAACCGCGGTGGATATGTCCATATGTCGATTATTATCGAAATAACTCTCGTCAGCAAGATATGAAAAGGTCAGGGTCGATGGTGACATCAAGAACAGCACTATGGCGCACCCTGGGACGCCAGAGGGTATTTGCCAGTTGTATACGGTCACCTGCGAGAAACGTCAGCCTGTAACAAGGGCTTGCCCATAAGGGGCAGGCACGCGACAGTTTTGCTTTACTCAACTTGATTTCTGGTACAGCCCATCAAGCGTCGTTGACTCCAGAGCTTCGATTTCACCGCAATCTTGCAGATAGAGTATCGCGGCGAATATTGACCGGCTGGCAGCGCCGTGCAGACGGACATCGAGCTTCGGGTACAGTTGCTCGACCATATCGGCAATTCTCCAGGGACTCGCCTTCAGCAACTGCATGATGTCTTGCATTCTCTGAAGGCGGTGTGCAATCAACGCTTGAACGTAATCGTGCGGGGAGTCCAGAGGCGGTCCGTGGGTGGGCCAATAACGTGATTCAGTTCGGCTGCAAAGCAGGGCCAGACTGGCCAGGTAGTCGGCCATGTTGCCGTCGGGTGGGATAACTACGCTGGTGGACCATGCCATAACGTGATCTCCGCTGAACAGCGAATCCTGTTTGGGAACAGAAAAACACATGTGGTTGCTGGTATGGCCAGGGGTATGGATACACTCGATCTCACAGTCACCTACGGTTAGATATTCTCCATGCGTTATAGGGTTATCAGGCGTAAACAAGGTATCGACCCCTTCTTCGATAGCGCTATCATCATGCTCAATGCCACCAGCGTGCGGGCCAAAGGCGTAGGTAGGTGCATCGCAGGCGGCTTGTAGCAGTCTGGCTCCCGGGGAGTGATCCCGGTGGCAATGCGTCACCAGGATATGACTGATAGTCTCCGAAGAGAGACTGCTGACAAGGGTGTCGATATGATTCGGATCGTCTGGGCCTGGATCAATAACCGCCACTTCGCCTTGGCCGACGATATAGGTGCCGGTGCCGTGATAGGTGAATGGCCCCGCATTTCTCGCAGTTAACCTGCGAATGCCAGGCGCAACCGTCTCAATCTCGCCATAGCGAAACTGGTGATCTTGGATAAAAGGAATCTCTGGCACGACTGAGTGTTCAGCAGACATGAGCCCACGTTATAGCGGTTGAGTCAAAAGCTTCCAGCGGCCTGAACCGGGTCTTGTAGGTCATTTTTTCGCAATCGGGGATCCAGTAGCCCAGGTACAGCCAGTTGTATTCGACCGAGCGGGTCAATTCAATCTGACGCAGTATCGCCAGGGTCCCTGGGCTACGCCGAGCCTGGGTGGGATCAAAGAAGGTATAGACTGCCGAGAGGCCGTCTGCGACATGATCCAGTACAGAAACTGCCAGTAGACGGCGGCCAATACGTAGTTCGATCATGAACGTTTCGACCTGTGAGCGGGCCAGAAACTGCTGATATTTCTCTGGATCAGGGTCGTCCATGCTGTCGCCGTGATGTCTTTGGGACTGGTAGGCCCGGTACAGGGCAAAGTGCTCTTCACGGAAGCCCAGCGCGCACAGTTCCATCGCGACATCACTGTTACGTGTCTGGATACGGCGGAAAGATCTTCCTGGAACAAAATTATTGACCTGAATGCGCACCGATTGGCACTGGCGACAGGTCGGGCAATGCGGACGATAATACACGGCGCCGTTACGCCGGAAGCCATTGCGTATCAGCTTGTCGTACATCGCCGGTGTTACCTTGAACTGAGGATCGATCAGCAGGTTTGCCGCAGTCTCACCTTGCAGATAAGGGCATGTGTGTGGCGTGGATTGATACAGGTCTGGCGCTGATTGTTGGCGGGTCATGCCAGTTGCCCCCCCTGTTTTTCTAACTGCCAAGCCTCAGCACTTATATGGACATTTACGGCTTGAGCTAATTGTTGCGCGAACCGTTGCCGGGACAGACTCTCGGCACCGAGTGACTCGAGATGCGGTGATGCCACCTGACAGTCGATAAAGTGATAACCCTGCGTTGCAAGCAGCGATGCCAAGCCAATCAGAGCTGCCTTGGATGCGTCAGTGGTTTGACTGAACATGCTCTCGCCAAAAAAGGCCTTGCCGATTGCGATCCCGTAGAGGCCGCCAACGAGTTTGGAGTCTTGCCATGTCTCGATGCTGTGCGCGTATCCCATCTGGTGAAGCGTGGTATAGGCCTGCTCCATGTCGGGTGTAATCCAGGTGCCGGATTGTCCGTTGCGGGGTTGAGTGCACTGCCGAATGACTCCAGCAAAATAGCGATCAGCCGTAATGACAAAGCCTCGTTGGCGAAGGCTCCTTCGCAGACTACGAGAGATCCGGACTTGCTGTGGGTACAGAATGGCTCTTGGGTTCGGTGACCACCACAGTATCGGCTGTCCGGCGCTGTACCAGGGGAAGATTCCCTGCCGGTAGGCGCTCAGTATTCGCTCAGGATCAAGATCGCCACCGATGGCAAGCAAACCCTCAGCGGAGGCGGTCTCCAGAGGCGGGAAGGAGTATTTCTCGGGCGGGCGAGTCATTGTGCGAGTCATTCTAGCACTCACAAATTCAGGGATTGTGCTTGCGAAATGGGGTGTGGGCTTGAAGGACACGGGTATATTCTGCGAGTTGCGAGCTTTCCTCAATCGTGTATCTCCCGATCGCATCGTGAAATTCCCGATGGGCCAGCCAGTGTGCCGACAGAGTGATTTCAGGCGTGAGTCCCCGGCTCAATTTGTGCTCGCCCTGGGCGCCGGCTTCAAACCGGGTGAGATCATGTTTAATGCAGTACTCGATCGGGGCGTAATAGCAGACCTCAAAATGCAGATCCGACACCTGTTCGAGCGCCCCCCAGTAGCGACCAAACAGGGCAGTTTTGCCGCGGATGAAGAAAGCACAAGCAATGTCTTGCCCGTTGCGTGTCGCCCGCAGTAGTTGTACTGAGTCGGGAAGTTCCCGCGCGAGCTGCGCGAAAAATTCTCGGCTGAGGTAGGCGTACGATCCGTGCTCAGCGATAGTGTTGGTGTAGCAGGCCGTCAGGAAGTCAAGGTGGCTGGAATTCAACTGGCTACCTTGCAGCCAGTGCAAAGTGATCTCCTGCTCACGAACGCGACGTCGTTCGCGTAGGATATTTTTTCGTTTTTTTGAAGACAACTTTTGTAAAAAGTCGTCGAAATCGCGATAGTCATCGTTGCGCCAGTGAAACTGGTAACTCTCGCGACGAACAAAGCCGTTGGCCGTGAGTTGTGAGAGATCGGCATCGGTGCAAAAAAGGCAATGCACAGACGATGCTTCCAATCGCGTGGCGATCTGCGGCAGTGCCCCGGCAATTATGCTGTGGATCGATGCGCTTTCAAATTCTGGATGGTGCAACAGTCGATTGCCGCTCACCGGTGTGAACGGTACGGCCACAAGTAATTTCGGGTAATACTTAAGGCCCGCGCGCTGGTAAGCATTGGCCCAGGCCCAGTCAAAGATAAACTCGCCGTAAGAGTGATGCTTAAGATAACAGGGCGCACCGCCGACTAAGGTGTCACCGATGTGTACCGTAATGTGGCACGGCGTCCATCCAGTGGCTGTGGTACAACTGCCGCTACGTTCCAGCGCCTCAAGGAATTCGTGACGCAGGCTGGGGGCATCCTCCGGGACCAGAGCGTTCCACTGGGAGCGCGGGATGTGATCCATGGCTGCGTGTGTTGTGATGTGGGCCTCAAGCCCCTTATCATTGGCCCCAGCCTCCTTTTTGGCATCTGACTTAACTGGTTTCTTAATATCTCCCAATGAAGCATCTCCCCGTCGCAATTGCGCAATTGAATTTTACCGTTGGCGATATAGACCACAATGTAGATAAGATGCTCGCGGCCTGCAATAAGGCACGCACTGAGCTTGCCTGTAAAGTGGTGGTATTTCCGGAGCTCGCGGTGACCGGCTACCCGCCTGAGGACTTGTTGTTTCGCTCGGATTTTCTGGATAGAGCCGACCGCGGGTTGGCCCGGCTGCTGGCCGGAGCCGGCGATATCTGCGTTGTCGTAGGACACCCGTTTCGCGAGGATGGAAAACTCTATAACGCGGCGTCAGTGGTTGAGTCGGGGCAGGTGCGTGCCCGGTATTTCAAGCAAAAACTACCCAACTACGGAGTCTTCGACGAAAAGCGCTATTTTTCTCCTGGTAGTGACACATTGGTGATTGATATTGATGGGTTCGCAGTTGGGCTGACAGTTTGTGAAGATGTCTGGCATCAACGACCAGTCGCGGACTGTGTGGCAGCCGGGGCAGAAGTGATATTCAATCTCAACGCCTCACCCTTCGATGTACATAAGGCCCGCGAACGTGAAGAACAAGTTGTTGCTGGGCGATCACGCGAGGTCGCGATACCGATCGTTTATGTCAATCTGGTTGGTGGGCAAGACGAACTGGTATTCGACGGCGGCTCTTTTGCCTGTGATGCGACTGGCCAGGTTGTCCACCGCAGCGCTTTTTTTTCTGAGGACCTAGCGCGTATTGATATCCATCAAGGCGCCCTAGGCAGTAATCGTGAACTGGCACCGTTACCGGGGCACGAGGAAAGTGTCTACGAAGCTTTGCAGATCGGGCTGGGTGACTATGTAACCAAAAATGGGTTTGACGGTGTGGTATTGGGATTATCGGGCGGGATCGATTCTGCCCTGACACTTGCCGTGGCTACAGACGCGTTGGGCCCGGACAAGGTGCAAGCGATACTGATGCCCTCGCGTTACACCCGAGACATGAGCCTCGCCGATGCAAAGGAGCAGGCGCAGGCACTAGGTGTTACGTACCAGGTGATACCTATTGAGTCGTTGGTAGAAGCGTATCGCACGCAACTCGAACCGTTGTTTAAGGGGTTGCCTGCCGATACCACCGAGGAGAATTTGCAGGCCAGAATTCGCGGTAACCTGCTGATGGCAATTTCCAACAAAACCGGTTGCCTGGTATTGACCACCGGCAATAAGAGTGAAATGGCCGTCGGTTACGCCACCTTGTATGGCGATATGGCGGGCGGCTTTGCCGTCATCAAGGATGTTCCTAAAACCTTGGTCTACCAGCTTGCCCGCTACCGTAATCGCAGCAGTGCGGTGATTCCAGAGCGTGTCATTACTCGGCCACCGTCAGCAGAATTGGCCGAAGACCAGGCTGATAGCGACAGCCTGCCGCCCTACGAAGTTCTTGACCCCATCCTTGAGGATTTCATAGAGCACGATTGCTCAATCGAGGAAATTGCAGCCAAGGGTTTTGACCTGCAAACCGTGTCTCGGGTTTCGCAAATGGTGCTGCGCAACGAGCACAAGCGGCGTCAGGCACCACCCGGCGTACGTATCACCCGGCGCGCTTTTGGTCGGGACCGACGTTATCCGATTACTTCGGGGTTTAGTTGAGGTACTTACTTTTCGGGTAGTTGAGTTGTAAAACCCGGGTGGTATCGTCGTGTAGTTCGGTCAGTCCCATGCGTTTGTAAGCTTTGACCATCACCCCCAACGCATGTTCGACCGCAGTGGAATTCTGATAGGTTTCCAGCACTGACCGGGCCCTGTTTACTGCAGCCACGTCTGCACCTAGCGAATAGTAGTAACGGGCAATATCGACGTCGTGCATTGCTAGTACGTTGATGATATACACCAGGCGTTTTCGCGCGTCTGAGGCATATCGACTGTCAGGGAAGCGACTCACGAGTTCGCGGTAGGCCACGAATGCTTCGCGCACTGGCCTGATATCGTGGTTGGCAGGGCTTTTCCCAGTGATGTCATCAAGCAGGCTGTCCGGCGGTTCGAATAATGCCAGGCCTTTCAGGTAGTACGCGTAATCCACATTAGGATGCGTTGGATGCATCTGTATAAAGCGGTTTGCGGCGACCACTGCCAGGGCAGATTCGTCGTTCTTGAAATGGGCATAAGCGATGTCCAACTGGGCTTGCTCAGCATTGCGGCCGTAAGGAAAACGACCTTGCATTTTCTGGTAAGTCGCGATCGCAGCTGGCCAGTCGCCGGCGGCCAACTCTGTTTGCCCCACCGCGACAAACTGCTCCGCGGTCCAGTTGGCGGTTTCATCTTTTTCCTTCAGGATCGTGCAGCCACCGGCGAGCAGTGGAGCGATTAGCAAGCAAAGTATGAGGCGGATAGACTGGCGCATGGTTGTAGAGACTGGTGGATACGCCTCTATTATACTTTCGAGAGCCAACGGCGAAGGCGACAGTTATGGCAGGCGCAAGCGAAAGTGGCGAAGTAGTGATCGGGGCAGTGCCTGACGAGGCGGCCGGTGAGCGCCTCGATAAGGTATTGGCAAAGGTTTTTCCGCCTCACTCGCGGTCACAGTTACAGGTCTGGCTCAAGGAGGGACGGATCACACTGGCAAATGAGACCCCTTCAGGGCGACTCAGCGTAGCCGGAGGTGAGGTCCTGCGTCTGCAAATGCCGCCGCTGACCCAGATCAAATGGGTGGCCGAACCCTTGGCGCTTTCAGTAGTACATCAAGATGAACACATTGTGGTCATCGATAAGCCTTGTGGACTGGTCGTCCATCCCGGGGCGGGTAACCCAGCCGGTACGTTGGCGAACGCCATTTTGCACCAATATCCGGCTGCCGGGGCTCTGCCACGGGCTGGCATTGTCCATCGCCTGGACAAAGACACCAGCGGGCTGCTGGTCGTGGCGCTTACTGAGCTTGCCCGTCGCGAATTGATCCGGGGGCTCGAGGCGCGCGTCATCAGCCGGGAGTACCTCGCAGTGGTGAATGGTCGCCCGATCTCCGGCGGTACCGTGGATGCATCGATCGGCCGACATCCACGCAACCGGTTGAAAATGGCAGTTACCAGCAAAGGTCGTCCCGCAGTGACCCATTATCGGTTGGGCCAGCGTTTTCGATCGCACACCCTATTAAAGTTACAGTTGCAAACAGGCCGAACCCACCAGATCCGTGTGCACATGGCCCATCTGGGATTTCCGCTGGTCGGTGACCCGGTCTATGGTGGCCGTTTTCAGTTGCCGCCCAGATCGAGCCCGCAGCTGATCGCTGCCCTGCAGGGTTTTAAGCGCCAGGCACTGCATGCGGCGGTTCTTGCGCTGGCGCATCCTGCGACCGGTGAATCTCTTCGTTGGGAAAGTGTAATCCCATCGGATTTCGCCGCACTGATCGATGCGTTGAGCATCGACGCTGCCATCGAGGCATGAACGTTGCCACAATCGCGTCGGCAGTCCCCGACTGGCCGGCACCCAGTCACGTCCGGGCGCTGATAACCGAGCGCAGTGCAAGTCAGCCGGGGGACCGCTATAACGGGTTCAATCTGGGTAATCATGTTGGAGATAATCCGGGGCGGGTTATGGCCCACCGATTATCCCTGGTGCAACAATTGAGGCTCGTAGGACAACCGCGATGGCTGACTCAGGTTCATGGCGCAAGAGTATGTGAATTGGATGGGCCAGGGGAGGGGCCTGTGGCAGATGGCAGCTTTACGACTCGGCTTGGCATAGCCTGTGTCGTGCTAAGCGCGGACTGTGCGCCAGTATTTCTCAGCGACCACAAAGGCAGTTTCGTTGGTCTCTTACATGCCGGGTGGCGTGGTGTTATCGCCGGCGTGATTGAGCAGGGGATTGCCCGGGCGCCCGCTAAGCCTCAAGACATCATTGCCTGGGTCGGGCCCAGTATCAGCCAGCGTGCCTTTGAGGTGGGTAACGAAGTCCGAGAACAGTTTCTGGCAGTAGATACGGTGGATCAGAAATATTTTGCCCGCAAGGGCGATCGGTACATGGCCGATCTGTCGGGCTTAGTGCTAGCCCGGCTCAAGCGCTGTGAGATTGCGTTTGCCGCAGCCAGTGATTGCTGCACCTATTCTGACCCCGGGCGATGGTTTTCACATAGGCGTCAGGGCCGTTGCGGGCGCATGGCGTCTTTAATCTGGCTGTCCGGGGCGCTCTGAAGCGGCGTCAGTTCGGCCCGCGGCTGAGCGATTCAAGCGAAAAAAAAGCGGGGCATAGCCCCGCTTTTTCCTGGGATAACAGAAAATTACGGCTTGGCTGTGCTCAGGCCAAGGATCTCCCAATCCTGCATGCCGCCACGGTACCACTTGATTTTGTGGGCCGGGTAGCCAAATTTCAGCAGATTCTTAATGTTGTTGGGCGATTGGCCACACCACATGCCATTGCAGAACATGACTGCTGTCTTCGCATCAGAGAAGTTAAACAGGCCTTCGCTTTCCGTTACGTTGAATACTTCTTGCATGATTTCCGCGATGTCGATCGGGGTAGCACCCTTGGCCGGATTCAGCTTAGTCCATGGGACATTGATCGCGCTGGGGATAGTGCCTTTGGCAACCCAGTCCGGAGTGCGGGAGTCGATCACAATGATCGAGGAGTCACCATCGCTCATCATCTTGGCGTAATGGATAACTTCACGCTCGGCAATGGTTTCAACACCTGGGGCCAGAACAGCTGGCTGGATGCAAAACGGCGGGCAGGGGCGTGAGGTTTTGCCAAAGGCCGGGTTTACGGTGTTGGCATTGTCCTGGTTACGGGTAATGTCGGTGGCCGTACCATTGTGGCTCACTGAAACCGCCATGATATCGCCAGTGATGCCAACGGGCTTTCCCGCCTGCGCAGAGATTGGCAGGGCGAGGATCAGGCCCGCGAGGACGCTGAGCATAGTTTTAGACTTGTTCAATTTTCTCTCCTAGTTTTTTGGTTAAGGTTTAAGGTGTGGAAAGGGCACTGCTAGAGTGCCCGCAACGTTTCGCGCTAAGATCGTCACCATTTCGATGACGGCCAGCGGAAAATATGAAAATCAGTCACATTCAGGTTCTTTACAGATCTCGGCCTCGGGATTGCTCTCACACCAGGTGGCGCACTCGTCCGAATTTGCCTCACACCACGCGTCTGGGTCCTCGCCCTGTGGGGGGCCACCCGCAACAGCGACGGGTAGCGCGAGCATAGAAGCAGCAAGGGCGGCGAAAATCAATTTCATCGGTACGTAATCCTTAAAATATCCTAATATTAGGATATGTGAGAAACCAAATGATACCGCCCCGGTGGGTTTGATGCCAGAATCAGTTTCATATGTATCAATAAATTTACCTAATGATCTTGTCTTACATCAAATCTGGCCTGTTTAGCTCATTATTACTGGGTTTTTTGCTATTTTCGGGTGTATCTGCAGGGCAGGAAGTGGTGAACTTTCGCCTGCCTGATCTGCAAGGGCAGCTCCAGGACATCGCCCAGTATCGTGGCAAGTGGCTGGTCGTTAATTTCTGGGCAACCTGGTGTGGCCCCTGTGTGGCCGAGATTCCTGAGCTTAATGCCTTTGGGGCTCGACGCAAGCAGCAGGCGAACGTGATTGGTATTGCTTTTGAAAAAACACCGGTTGGCGAGATCCGCCGGTTTGCCGAGGAGTTTAATATCACCTACCCGATATTGCTTATCGGTGAGGAGCCGCTGCTACCGCTGGAGCCACTAAAAGGTCTGCCTTCGACTTTTCTATTGTCACCGCGCGGAGAATATCTGCACGCCCATGTGGGCCCTGTGACTGCTGGGCAACTGGAGCAACTGCTCGATCAGTTTGCTGATGATTCCTCAAATTGAAGACTGAGGTCAACTGCGTGAATGTTTTTAGTCATTACCCCGCTTGACACAAAATTGACTCCGGTCAAGGCAATTTCACGAATAGTTTTTGCCGTGACGTTGCCAGAGGCCTCAAGTTGTGCCTGCCCGGCGTTGACCTGAACAGCGCGGCGCAATTGCGCTAACGAAAAATTATCCAGTAACAACCGTTGTGCTCCGGCAGCCAGGGCCTGGGATAATTCGGCGACGCTTTCGACCTCGACCTCAATTAGTGATACGTCGTTACTGTGAGCAAGGGCTGCAGTCACAGCCTCGGTGACTGATCCCGCTGCACGGATATGATTTTCCTTGACCAGAATACCGTCATACAGGCCTAACCGGTGATTTGTGCCTCCCCCACAGCACACCGCATATTTCTGAGCCAAGCGCAGGCCTGGCACGGTCTTGCGAGTGTCAAGCAATTGCGTCGTGGTGCCCTTAAGCTGATCCACCAGGCGTTTGGTGGTGGTCGCAGTCCCTGACAGCAATTGCAGAAAATTGAGCGCAGTTCGTTCGCCGGTGAGGATACCCCGGGACGGGCCCTGGATGGTACACCAGGCCTGCTCGTTGATGACATCATCGCCATCGTGGCTGAGCCAGTCGATACTGATGTCAGGATCAAGTTGGTCAAAAACTTCCTGGACCCAGGCAATGCCACAGACGACAGCGGGCTCACGACTGATCAGCGTCGCCCGAGTAGTATCGTTGTCGGGCACCAGCGTGGCCGTCAGATCTCCCGTGCCGATATCTTCAGCCAGAGCTTGGCGCACCTGCTCGGCGATCAAGTGTCGAGGCGGAAGTTTCTTCATGATCAATTTTCACTAAATACGAAATGCTGATCATAACCCGTCTGCGAGGCGACTTTAATTCGGCTTTGGGGTCGAGCTGTTACCAGTCACGGCTAAAATCGCGTGCCACGCCGCTGCGATGTATCTTGATTATCCACGCTCAATCCCCATCTTTAATGGTGTAAAACATCCTGGCCGACACTAACGCTACGACCGAGTGTTGGCTGTCGATCATCGGAGTGATCACCTTATGCGAATGGATAAACTAACTACCAAATTCCAGTTGGCCCTGGCAGATGCACAGAGCCTGGCGCTGGGGCGAGACCACCAGTTTATTGAGCCAGCGCACCTGATGCTGGCACTGCTTGAGCAGGAAGGTGGCGGGGTAAGGCACCTCCTCACACGCGCTGGTGTCAACGCCAATACTCTGCGCTCCCAACTGGGGGAAGCGCTCGATCGTCTGGCGCGGGTGGAAGGTACCGGCGGCGATGTGCAGATCTCGGGCGACCTTACGCGTATGCTCAATCTGACTGACAAGCAGGCGCAAAAGCGGGGCGACCAATTCATCTCCAGCGAACTTTTTGTATTGGCTGCACAGGATGATAAGGGTGAACTGGGACGCCTGTTGAAAGAGGCAGGCGTTGTTAAAGGCGCGCTAGATCAGGCGATTGAACAATTACGCGGTGGCGAGTCGGTTGATGATGCCAATGCCGAAGAACAGCGCCAAGCGCTTGACAAATACTCGATCGACCTGACTGAGCGTGCTGAGCAAGGTCGGCTCGATCCAGTGATTGGCCGTGATGAGGAGATTCGCCGCACCATCCAGGTGTTGCAGCGGCGCACCAAGAACAATCCGGTATTAATTGGAGAGCCTGGCGTGGGAAAGACCGCTATCGCTGAGGGATTGGCGCAGCGGATCGTTGATGGCGAAGTGCCTGAAGGCGTCAAAGGTAAACGCCTGTTAGCCCTGGATATGGGCGCGCTGATTGCCGGGGCGAAGTTTCGTGGCGAATTTGAGGAGCGTCTTAAAGCCGTCCTCAGTGATCTTGGCAAACAAGAAGGTCAAGTGATCCTGTTTGTCGATGAACTGCACACAATAGTGGGTGCGGGCAAGGCTGACGGCGCTATGGATGCCGGCAACATGCTAAAGCCCGCTCTGGCCCGAGGTGAATTGCACTGCATTGGCGCTACTACGCTGGACGAGTATCGTAAGTATGTCGAGAAGGATGCAGCTCTGGAACGGCGTTTCCAGAAGGTCTTGGTAGGAGAACCCACGGTAGAAGACACGGTGGCTATTTTACGTGGGCTCAAGGAAAAGTATGAAGTCCACCACGGAGTCGATATCACTGATCCGGCTATTGTTGCTGCGGCGACTCTGTCACATCGCTATATCAGTGACCGAAAACTTCCCGATAAAGCCATTGATCTTGTGGATGAGGCGGCGAGCCGAATCCGTATGGAGATCGACTCCAAGCCGGAGTCTATGGATCGGCTGGATCGACGCCTGATCCAATTCAAAATCGAGCGTGAGGCGGTTAAGAAAGATACCGACGAAGCTTCACGCAAACGCCTTGAAGCCTTGCACAAGGATATTGCAGAACTCGAGCGCGAGTACGCTGATCTGGAGGAAGTCTGGAAAGCAGAGAAGGCAGCCGTACAGGGCAGTCAGCATATCAAGGAAGCGCTCGACCAGGCCCGTGGCGAAATCGAAGTGGCACGCCGCGCAGGAGATCTGGCACGCATGTCAGAGCTGCAGTACGGCCGTATTCCAGAACTCGAAAAACAGTTGGCCGAGGCCGATGCTGGTGAGTCGACAGGCCAGGCCCGACTGTTGCGCAATAAAGTGACTGACGAAGAAATTGCCGAGGTCGTTGCACACTGGACCGGTATTCCGGTGTCGCGAATGCTTGAGGGCGAGCGCGAGAAATTGTTGCGTATGGAAGCCGAGTTGCACCAGCGCGTGATTGGCCAGGAAGAAGCCATTCATGCCGTGGCTAACGCTATTCGTCGTTCGCGGGCTGGACTTTCAGACCCGAACCGACCCTACGGTTCGTTTTTATTCCTGGGGCCTACCGGCGTAGGCAAAACAGAGCTGTCTAAAGCGTTAACGGCTTTTCTCTTTGATACCGAAGAATCGATGGTACGGATAGATATGTCCGAGTTTATGGAGAAACACTCAGTGGCTCGTCTGATTGGCGCACCTCCGGGGTATGTGGGCTATGAAGAGGGCGGCTACCTGACTGAAGCCGTGCGTCGACGCCCTTACTCAGTGATTCTGATGGATGAGGTTGAAAAAGCGCATCCGGACGTCTTCAATGTGTTGCTGCAGGTGCTCGATGACGGTCGCCTGACCGACGGTCAGGGCCGGACCGTGGATTTTCGCAACACGGTTATTGTGATGACGTCGAATCTGGGTTCCGATCGAATCCAGGAGCTGGCGGGAGAAGAACGTTACGAGCAGATGAAAGCTGAGGTCATGACTGTAGTCGAGCGACACTTTCGCCCGGAGTTCATCAATCGGGTGGATGACATGATCGTCTTTCATCCGTTGGAGCGTGAACAACTGCAGGCGATTGCCCGCATCCAGGTTGGCATTCTGCAGGACCGCCTGGCAGCGCGTGATCTCACACTCACCTTGACCGACGCGGCACTGGACAAGTTAGGCGAGGCGGGTTTTGATCCCGTTTTCGGTGCCAGGCCACTAAAGCGTGCCATCCAGATCCAATTGGAAAATCCCCTGGCGCAAAAGATTCTCGCTGGGAGTTTAGTGTCGGGCGACACCATCAAGGTGGATGTTGAGGATGGGAGTTTAATGTTCAGGCCCCAGCGGCCAACGCCTGCCCGGGTCGCTTGATTGGCGGCAAACCGCGCTAGACTGGGTCGGCTTAGCGCGGTTTGCATACGTGATCTGCGCCGGATGGTCAGCACGGTCCTCAGCCTATAGAATCTCCAGCCAATGCCAAGGGATACATAAATGAAAGCGATGATCCTCGCCGCGGGTAAAGGCACACGGGTGCGACCGTTGACCCATGTGATGCCCAAACCCATGATCCCGGTTCTGGGAAAGCCCGTCATGGAGTATCTGGTCGAGCATTTGGCGCGCCACGGGTTTGATCAGATCATGGTCAATATCAGTCATCTTGCCCATTCAATCGAAGGCTATTTTGGCGACGGGCGGCGCTGGGATGTGGAGATTGGTTATTCCTTCGAGGGATACCTCGAGGGCGGTGAGACAGTGGCCGAACCGCTGGGCTCTGCTGGAGGGATCAAACGTATCCAGGAGTTTGGCAGCTTCTTTGATGACACCTTTTTGGTGGTCTGCGGTGACGCCCTGATTGATCTGGACCTCTCGGCAGTGCTGCGCAAGCACTGGCAGTCAGGGGCTGCCGCGAGCATAGTTGTACGGGAGGTTCCCAGAGAGCGGGTCTCAAGCTACGGCGTGGTGGTCTGCGATGATGCCGGGCGTATTCAATCCTTCCAGGAAAAACCCTCTACCGAAGAAGCCTTGTCGCAACTCGCCAATACCGGTATCTACATATTTGAGCCCGCGATCATCGATCTTATCCCGCACGCCACTGAGTTTGATATTGCCAGCGAGCTTTTCCCACTCATCCTCGAGCAAGATTTTGCTTTCCATGCCATCGAGGCGCCTTTCAACTGGATTGATATCGGACATCTCAGCGATTACTGGGAAGCTAACCAACAACTGATGCGCGGCAAATTACGCGGCGCGGGTATGCCGGGCACCGAAGTGCGCCCCGGAATCTGGACCGGGTTGAATGTCAGTGTAGACTGGGACGAGGTTCGGGCTGAGGGCCCGATCTATGTCGGCTCAGCCTCTCGGATAGAGCCCGACTGCGAGATCTTTGGCCCCACCTGGATTGGTCACGGTTGTCACCTTGAACGTGGTGCACGTATTTCACGCAGCATCCTCTTCGATTACAGCCGTATCAGTTCGCGTAGCCGGGTGACAGAATCCCTGGTCTTCGGCCGTAACTGCGTAGATCAGTCCGGCAACCCCTTGCCGGATCTTGATGGCACCCTTGACTGGGTTGGCGATGCCCGCGATGTTCTCGACCAGTCAGCAGCCACTGGCTGACCGATGACCCGGGGGCAACCCCTCGAATGATCAATGTCACCGATGATGGCGGCTATTCTGTGAGCGCTTAGTTGCCGGCAAGGGCCGCCCGTGTCAACAGGTCGTTGACTCGCTGTACATAGGCAGCCGGTTCCGGAAGTGGGGCGCCCTCGCTGAGTGCCGCCTGGTCGAATAGCACCTGGGTCCAGTCCCCGAGCCGAGCATGCTCTGGGTCTAACTGGCGGATAAGTGGATGGTCAGGGTTGATTTCCATGATCGGCTTGGCATCCGGCGCGCTCTGGCCCATGGCCGCCAGGATGCGTTCGAGATTGCCTCCCAGGTCTGCCTCATCAGCAACCAAGCAGGCCGGGGAGTCTGTCAAGCGAAGACTGACGCGCACACTTTTGACCTTACCTTCGAGCACAGACTGCATTTTTTCTGTTAGTTCTGACAGATCCTTTTCTTTTTGCTCGCTCGCTTTTTTATCTTCGGGGCTTGCGAAATCGTCAAGATCGAGCGCGCCCTTGGCCACTGACTTCAATGGCTTGTCTTTGTATTCGTTAAGCGAGGACACCAGCCATTCATCTACTGGATCACTGAGCAAAAGTACTTCGACATCGTTCTTGCGGAATATTTCAAGATGCGGCGAAGTGCTGGCCGCATTATGCGAGTCAGCTGTAATGTAGTAGATCGCTTTTTGCTTCATGGGCATACGCTTGAAGTATCCAGCGAGCGACTGGGTTTGTTCGAGATCCTTATTGCGGGTCGATGAGAAACGCAGCAGATCCGAGAGTACTGTGCGGTTGTCATGGTCTTCGACCATGCCTTCTTTTAATACTTTGCCGAACTCCTTCCAAAAGGCTGCATAAGCTTCGGGTTCTTTAGCGGCAAGGCGAGTCAGCTCCGAGAGCACCTTCTTGACCGATGCCGCGCGGATGCGATCAATATCTTTGTTATTCTGCAGGAACTCGCGCGATACGTTTAGCGGTAGATCGCTTGCGTCGACCACCCCGCGCACGAAACGCAGGAAGCTGGGCATCAGGTACTTGGCGTCGTCCATGATGAAGATCCGGCGTACGTACAGATTGATGCCATGGCGTTGTTCACGATCCCATAGATCGAAGGGTGCTTTTTTTGGAATGAAGAAGAGCGAGGTATATTCCAGAGTGCCTTCGACCCGATTGTGCAAAGTCGCCAGCGGCGCCTCGCTGTCATAGCTTAAGGTTGTGTAAAACCGTTCGTACTCCTCGGCTGTAATCTCATTTTTGGGTCGTGACCATAGCGCCGAGCCGCTGTTGATCGCTTCCCATTCTTCTTTTGTGTCTTTGTCCTGCGGATGCATTTCGATCGGCAGGGAAATATGATCGGAGTATTTACTGATAATGCCGCGGATACGGAAATCTTCGACAAACTCCTTGTCCTCATCGCGCAGGTGTAGCGTGATGGTGGTACCCCGGTCTGCCAGTTCGACCGTTTCAATGAGATATTCACCGCCACCGTCTGAGGTCCAGCGCACACCAGCGCTTGCCGGGTCGCCAGCGTGCCGTGTAGTCAGTTCGACTTTCTCGGCCACCAGGAATACGGAGTAGAAGCCAACCCCGAACTGGCCGATCAGGTTGGCGTCATTTGCGGTATCGCCGCTCAGGGCGTCGAGAAACTGGCGGGTACCCGAGCGGGCAATGGTTCCGATGTTCTGCACGACCTCGTCGTGACTCATGCCAACGCCGTTGTCGCTGATGGTAATCGTTTTCTCTTTTTTATCAAAAGTGACACGCAGGCGCAGGGTTTCACCCGCTTCCATTAATCCCTCGTCGGTTAGCGCGGCAAAGCGCAGCCGGTCACAGGCATCTGAGCCATTGGAGATCAATTCGCGCAGGAAGACTTCCTTATTGGAGTACAGTGAGTGAATCATCAGGTGCAGCAACTGCTTCACCTCGGCCTGGAAGCTGTGGGTCTTGGCTGCAGCGTTTTCGGACATTGGGTTTACTCCTGGGTGAATGGCCTCTGGGGCTCAAGATGGTCTCGGAAAAACAAAACCAGTGGTGAAAATGGGGTTGCGCTGGGCAAAATCAACCTCTTGGCCCGTACCTGAAACTGAGCAATCGACTAAGCGAGTGGCGCCGCATAGCGCGCTTTATAAACCACGATCCGGTAGAATTGTTATCCGGGCGGGGATATCCCCCGACAGTCGGGGCATGGCGCAGTCTGGTAGCGCACCTGCTTTGGGAGCAGGGAGTCGGGGGTTCGAATCCCTCTGCCCCGACCATTTCGCTTGCCTGAACGTGCCGGCGCCCGTAGCTCAACCGGATAGAGCAACGGCCTTCTAAGCCGTAGGTTACAGGTTCGAGTCCTGTCGGGCGCGCCAACCCCTTGCGAACACCTCTGTGTCGGCTTATTTGCACATGTTGCTAGCATAGGAACCCATATTTATTGGATAATTGCGGGCTCGCCTTTGCGTATATGGTGATCGTAGCTCAGTTGGTAGAGCCCCGGATTGTGATTCCGGCCGTCGTGGGTTCGAGTCCCATCGGTCACCCCAGTTTCCTTTTTGAGCAATGGGCGATTCGGCTGCAGGCCTTCAGGAGAGGTCCAGCCCATTTCATAGGCCTCCCGGATCATCTCTGCAGGGCGTTCACCGCCAGATGGGGAGCACTAGGATCAGGCCCTCGTTGAACTCAAGCCGTACGATCTCTGACTGAACTTCGCGGGAGCAGTTGATCTTTGCTCGCCCAGCCCGACT
>JABINT010000159.1 GCA_018698075.1 Acidiferrobacteraceae bacterium | reverse complement strand
TGAAAGCTTGGCACCGGCCACCGCACCGCCCCCGCCGTGATCTTTGGATTCCTTGCGGTTGTAGGCAAACCCAACGTTCCTGTCTTGGTCCTGATACAGTGCGGCAGTCGTGGCGGCCGCCAGGGCAATGCCTTTGTAAGCTGGGCCGAAGAGCATGAAGTCTTCAGTTTCGGTCTCTGCGAGTACCGCAGCATAAAAACGCCCGAGTCTGGACACCATGTGGCCTGTGTTTTTGATGGATGACTCTGCGCCGATTGGCGGCACCCCGAGCACAGTAAACTTGTCGTGAAAAACAGCCTACGAATTGCAGGTTCTTTTATGCGGCCGCTTGCATAGCGCCAGCGGAGGCTGGTGGGCACGGATGCAGACAGCATCCACAAAGGGGCAAGCAGGTTTATACATAAAGTAGGCGACCGAAGATCACGGCCACACCTGCGGCTAACAAAAAAAGGCGCTTGAACATGCCAAACGGAGAAATCAATCCGTAAGAGATCAAGCCCAGGCCCGCACCTACCTGGCAGAAAGACAACAGCGCCTGCCATGGCCTGTGCGCTAACTCGATAAGTTGAGGGTTTGCGATCATCCCGATAGGAATAACATACAGGCCCACCCCAAGAGCCATCGAAGTAAATGCCACCTTAAGCCAGTTTTCGTTAACCATCCCCGAGGCAATAAACACCGCACCACACACCGGCGGGGTGATCGTTGAGATTAGCGCAAACCAGAATACGAAAAGATGGGCCTGTAGCGGTTGCAAACCCAGATCTATCAGTGCGGGCCCTGCTACCGAGACGCAAATCACATAGGCGGCCGTAGTTGGCACCTCCATGCCCAGTACCAGGCAGGCGAGCGCGGTCAAGAGCACGGCCGGCCAGATATTTTCCCCCGATAAAGACAAAATCAAAGAGGTGACCTTGACCCCTAATCCTGTTATCCCCAGTACCCCGATAATTATCGAGGCACAAAGGATAATTGCCCCGATCAAAGCTATCTGTCGTGCACTGGTAATTAAAGCGCGTTCAATCCGGCGCAATATTTCGGTTGTCTTAAAAGAAAATTCTTTATCGGTCAGTAGCAATAGCGCGCCTGAAAATATTGCGAGGCAGGCCGAATACTGAGGTGTAAGGTTGGCGGCAAACATTCCCCAAAGAAGCACCGAAAACGGTATGAGAAAAAAGACTGATGTAATGGCCACATCACGTATTGAGGGTTTCTCATCCTGGGGGATCCCCTTAAGATCGTATTTGCGCGTATAGGCGTTTATGCCAACCCAGACGGCAAAAAAATACAGAATAGCCGGGAGCAACGCCGCTGCCATGATCCCGGTATAGGGTACCTGCGTAAGTTCAACCATTACGAAAGCCCCGGCACCCATCAGCGGTGGCATGATCTGCCCGCCCGATGAAGCCACGGCTTCGACCGCGCCCGCAAGACGTTTGGGGTAACCCAGGCGAATCATGGCCGGTAGGGTGATAGCGCCGGTCGATGCAACGTTGGCAGAGGCTGATCCCGAAATAGATCCAAAAAGGGCAGATGAGATGACAGATACTTTTGCGCCACCACCTCTCAGACGCCCGGCAGCACTGGCCGCAATGTTCATAAACCCGCGTCCTGCTTCTCCACTATTGAGCACTGCGCCGAAGATCACAAATATCGCCACGACGTTAACCGAAATGCCGGTGAGAATTCCCCAGATGCCACCCTCAGTAATGGTCAGGCTGCCCAGCAGGCTTTCAAGCGGCATGCCGGAGTGACCGAATTCCCCGGGGATATGTTCACCCCACAGGGCATACGCGAGCGCAGTTGCAGCCACTAACGGCAGCGGCCAGCCGACAGCGCGCCGAGCAGCCTCAATCACTACCAAAAGAAGAATCATGGCGCCCCCCACCTGGGCATTCGATTCTAAAAAGCCATATTGATCACCCAGTGAATCATGGGCTAAAGCGATCCAAAGAGCGCACGATATACCGGCGATAGCGAGGACATACCCGGTAATTCTTGCAAAGCTTGAGCGAGCCCCAAGACACAGAACCCAAGGCAGGACAAATGCCATATGGACAGGCCTGCTGACCAGGTTGGGGGTCAGGCCTGAGAAAATCAGAAAAAGGTGAAAAAAGACGCAACTGCTGGCGAGAATCAGGGCAGGGGCCCGATATCTCGCCAGCAGCGATTCTGATCCTGAGTCGATCAATACCCGAACTTCAGTTCGCCAAGTAAGCCGATGGCAATAAAGAAGTACCTGGAGATTTCGTCAGATGGCTTTGCTTTATGTGATGAGGAGTTTGTTATTGCTGCGCGGCCGAAAGGGTAAACCCTGCTTCCTGATAGTAGCGCACAGCCCCCGGGTGAATTTTGCCGGTGATATTAGGCATTAGCCCTTCGTTGACGCCATTCCACCACGCTGCGCTTGATCCCATTGAGCTCTTTTGCGCCCAGTAGGTTTTGGTTAATGCGTAAGCGGTGTCGTCATCCATGGCAGTCGTTGTATAGGCCACCACCGGCAATGAAGTAGTAATGATGTCCTGGTCTTGTCCGGCATAGGTGCCGGCTGGGATAACCAGGCGGGTGCGTTTGGTTTTCTTGATCTGATCACCCGACAACGAAAGTACGGTCACACCGGTAGATGCCGCAGCTTCAATGACATTGGGGGCCGGGAAAGACCCCGCGGTGACAAAGCCATCAATCTGACCATTTTTTAATGCAGAAACTGCATTTGATAATTCTGCATCAGCCAGGTTGACCTTACCCTCAAGTCCGAACAGTTTGATGTATTTGGCACCCTCTTTAGCGCCAAAGGACCCTTTGCCCAGGAGGATGGTTTTGCCCGCTAATCCGGCAAAATCCTTAACTCCGCTTTTACTGGACATCACAAAATGCATTGTCAGCGAAGGGATAGGAAAAAGTGCGCGAATCTCACCGAACTTAGGATCAGTCTTATCCTTAAACATGGCTTTGCCGGCTTGAGCTAGCCGCACCAGGACCGGTGGCGTGGTAAAAACATAATCACCGCCGCGAACTTTGGCCTCCATCACATTCTGAACTGAGCCCTGGCTCTCTTCTACTGTGACAATAATGTTGCCATTTGATCCTTGTTTCATAGCCTTGATATTTGAACGGCCATTTGGTAGTAGGAGGAAGTCGATTTCGCGGATTTATAAGTCACGCGGGTTTCGGCCTGGGCGAGTGGGTTTATGAGTGCCATCGACGCGACGAACGCACAGCTGATAGCGCTAAGTTGAAATTTCATCAGTTAATCCTTTGGTTTAGTGTTTAGTGTTTAGTGTTTAGTGTTTAGTGTTTAGTCTATTTAGCCACAGCCACGGCCGCTTTTCAAATTCAGACAAGAGCAAAGCGGCACAGCAGTTTTGTGAGTGTCGATTGCATTTATGGGATAGGGGCACTTCCCAATCCGTTAGCCTAAATATAGTATCAATCTATATAATCATCTGTGATGCCTGATCAGAGTAAAACAACAGTGCGCGCGCGAATACATTTTCTTTTTTTGAATATTGGCCATTTTGTCGACCATCTGTTGCCACTGGTTTTCGCCAGTGTCGCGGCCCTAACTCTGACTCGGGAATGGGAGATGAGTTATGCCGAGTTAATTCCCTATGCTACTCCAGGGGTGATCGCATTCGGACTAGGCGCTCTGCCAGCAGGTTGGTTGGCCGATCGCTGGAGTCGCGAGAAGATGATGGCAATATTTTTTGTTGGAATCGGTTTCAGCGCTATCGCCACGGCCATGGCAACCACGCCTGTTATGATGGCCTTGGGACTTTTTTTCATTGGGCTTTTTGGGTCGATCTATCACCCGGTTGGGCTCGCCATGGTGATCCAGGGGCGCCAGCGCACCGGTATGCCGCTGGCGGTCAACGGGGTGTTCGGCAATCTTGGTGTTGCCTGTGCGGCCTTGTTCACGGGTCTTTTGATTCAATCGAGTGGTTGGAAAGCTGCCTTTATCTGGCCCGGTGTTGTGACCTTACTGCTGGGTGGCGCCTACATCGGTTTTCTTTTTGTCTGCCGTAATGTCGGGCCAGGCAGCCAGTCTGAGGGCAAACGAGGCGGCGCGACTGGCTCGACCGGTTTTGCACGGACGCAGTTGATTCGTATTGTTCTAATTGTTTTTGCCTCGACAGCCCTGGGCGGGTTGATATTTCAGAGCACGACTTTTGCTCTACCCAAGATCGTGGGTGAGCGGATGGCAGATATTGCAGTTTCAGTTTCCGACATAGGCTGGTATGCATTTGGCATTTTTGCCCTCGCTTCTATCGGCCAGCTCATTGTCGGATTTGTGGTAGACCGCTGGTCGCTGAAGTATGTATTTGTGACTGTAGCGGCCTGCCAGTGCATCTTTTTCCTGGCAATGGTTGGATTGAGTGGGCCGTGGGCTTTGGTGACAGCTACCGCATTCATGCTGGTGGTTTTCGGCCAGATCCCGATTAATGATGTGCTGATTGGTCGGGTGGCCAAGACCCAATGGCGCAGCCGGGCGTTGGCTGCGCGATACATCATTTCCTTTTCGGTCAGCGCCACTGCAATACCGATGATTGCCTGGGTGCATGCAAATTGGGGCTTTGATATTTTCTTTTTGATACTGGCTGCCGCCGCTGCCGTGATATCAGCTATTGTCCTGTTTTTACCGCGGTTACAGGCCTCAGGGAACGCGGTGTAAATATGAAGGGCGAATTTCTGAATTAACCTACCGGTAGGAATTGAAAGGTCCGGCCAGATATCCAATATTTTCTGGGTCAAAGCGCCCAATAGGGCCAACCCAACCAGTACAGGAGCGCTCGCGCGGTCATGACAAGCGCCAAGGATTTTGGGCCCGCCCGGCCGAGCGCTGTAGATGAGTCAGACCAAGATAATACGCCTCACGCCGGTCTTATTGTCGGGTCCATCATAAATTGTGCGCCTTCATAAATTCTTAAAGAGTAATAAAATGATCGATCCCAGAGCTTTATCAAGAGCTACGAAAAAGGCAGCAAGACCATTACTGCGATGGGCCGGGTCAGTAGTGTCGCCTGGCGCCTGGAAAGCCCGGGCAGGGCGGTATTATTCTTTGTCGCTTAACAAGAAACTGATCGTCTTGGTTGCCTAAGGACAGCATCGACAATGGAAATTCTTCACAACCTATTAGTTGCGTTGAAGTACTTACTGTATGCGGCAGTGGTCTTAAGTCTGTTAGTTTGGCTCTTTTTAAACTACGCTCCGGCTTTTGGCGGCAAGCCAGACGAAGATAGCACCCAACGTATGGCGCACTCGAAAAACTTCAGGGCTGGGAAATTTGCCAACCTGGTGTCGACGCAAGTGAGCACGCCGTCAGGCAAGAGGAAAATCTCAATATTCGATTGGATTTTTCCTCCCGATGGGAAGAATCCTGCCAAGCCGTTGCCATCTGAGTCTTTTGATCGCGATAGTTTTACAGAGGGCAAATTCGTCTGGCTGGGGCATTCGACTCTTCTGATGAAAACAAATGGTGTTGTCATAATGACGGACCCTGTTTTTAATCGTGCGTCCCCGGTTGTGCTGATAGGTAATCCGTTCTCATTGCAAAACCCAGTCGCTATTGATGATCTCCCCACCGTCGATGCGGTGATCATCTCCCACGATCACTATGACCACCTTGATTATCAGGCGATTAAAGATCTATCGGAACGTGTTGATCGTTTTTTTGTGCCATTAGGCGTCAAAGCGCATTTGCAACGATGGGGCGTCAACGGTGAAAGGATCAGCGAGCTGGATTGGTACGAGAGCGAACTTTACCGGGGTCTTAAATTGACATTGGCCCCGGCGCGCCACTTCAGCGGGCGACGATTCAGTAACCGAAACGAGACGCTTTGGGGTTCGTGGGTTATCGATTCGAAAACACTGAAGGCGTACTTCAGTGGTGACGGTGGATACTCAGAGACCTTTAAGATCATTGGAGACAAATATGGCCCGTTTGATGTCGCATTTATGGAAAACGGGGCCTACAACCTCAATTGGGCGAACATTCATATGATGCCTGAGCAGACCGTGCAGGCGAGTATCGATCTCAATGCCCGGGTACTATTTCCTATTCACTGGTCTAAGTTTGATTTGTCGGTACACCCATGGGATGAGCCAGCTATTCGGATTACCGCAGAGGCAAAAAGACGGGATGTGACTGTCGCCACGCCACTGATCGGAGAAGTCTTTGATCTGGAACATTTGCCCCAAGCCCACTGGTGGGAGGCGCTAAGAACCCAAGTTGATAGGCCAGTCATGGCTGGCAATAACCAATAGTTATCGCAGGGATAGAGCGGCTGGAATCGGTATTGCGGTTTAAGTGGCGTTCATGGAAGACGTTTTCAGCCAGAGTATAGGCAGCATTAGCGCCCTTTCCTGCCACAATCTGCTATAAGCACTTGGCTGCTATCAGCTATCAATAGTAGAGCGCGGTGAAGTTCCGCCAGAAATTACTATAAATAGGCTAATTGCTCTTACATTTACTATAAATCTTCCGCCATTATGATATGGCTACTTAAGTGATGCCTCCCCAGACAACAAAAGGCCCTACCGATCTCATCCTTGAACAGCATTTGTCGTTACATTCCCTGTAATTGTTAGTAGTTAAAGAGGCTTACTTGAGGGGGCGCTCGCGTTTCTGGCAGTAGATTAGCTAAGCCTAGCGCCCTTGACTTTGCCTCCAAGTAATCCGAGTCTTGATGGCCAGCGGATCTTCAATACACGCGATAATCTTGACCGTCCCTATTCAGTTAGTTAAGTAGGAAAAACAAATGACACTAGATGCAACTCTACCATCAGCGATCACAGGCCCCGCAGCCTGGGTCGGTGCAGACATGGTGAATAACCAAGACACCTGGTTATTGAACCTCAGCAGTGAGAGCATAGGTGAACTTGAAGCTGCTGCACACCATTACCTGTTGTTGGGACGTGATGTAGGTGAAATTTCTGCTGCCGACTTCCCGCTTGGTCGATTCGCAGATCATTTAAGAGATTTACAGCAAAAGCTATTACATGGAAATGGAATTGAAGTAATTCGAGGGCTTCCAATTGGTGGTTACACCCAACAGTTCGCGGCGACAGTTTTCTGTGGCATAGGCGCTTATCTGGGCACAGCTAGATCACAGAATGCGGCTGGGCATATCTTAGGGCATGTGCGTGATACCGGAGCAACCTCAAATGACACCAACATACGAATTTATCAAACCACTGAACGCCAGAGCTTCCACACCGACAGTGCTGATGTCGTGGGTTTACTATGTATTCGAGAAGCCAAAGAAGGTGGCATGTCGTTGTTGGTAAGCGCAGTTACAATTTATAATAAGATGCGCGCACAACGTCCTGATCTGCTGGAAAAATTATTTGATCCTATTGCAACTGACCGACGCGGTGAAATTCCACAAGGCGCTAAACCTTACATGGAAATCCCTGTGTTTAATTGGCACGAAGGTCATCTTACTGTGTTTTATCAGCGCCAATACATTAACAGCGCCCAACGATTTGAAGGCGCGATGCGCTTGACAGATGTCCACATTGAAGCCCTTGATATGTTTGATGCGCTAGCCAATGACCCCGAACTTCATTTTGCGATGCAATTGCAACCTGGTGATATGCAGTTTGTCTACAATCATTCTCAACTGCATGACCGCACAGCTTTTCTAGATTGGCCCGATTCGGATAAACGCCGACATTTGATGCGGCTTTGGTTATCGATTCTTGATGACCGCCCGCTGCCGGAATGCTTCAAACAACGTTATGGATCTCTCGAAATAGGCAATCGTGGCGGCATTGTTACTAGTAAAACTACGCTGCACGCGCCACTGGATTGATTTTATAAGTTAAATCCGCGACCCAATCATATAACCCCTTCAAGCCATACACGTACAAACTCTAAAAGAGTATAGGCAGCATTAACGCCCCTTCCTGCCCCAATCTGCTTCAACACTTGGCTGCTATCAATAGTGGAGCGCGATCAAGGGTCGCGAACAGAAATTTTGCACTGATCTTGAATCAGGCGGGCAGTCATGGTTGTTGACTTGTTGATGATCGTATCGTAAATATCTGGCTCGAGGGTAGAATCGACGCCTTGCACTTTGGGGTAAATCATGTTGCGACTCGGAATAATAGGAACAGGGAGTATCAGTCGTGATGCACTGACGCCAGCCATCGGCGAAGTTGATGGTGCCACATTGTGGAGTGTACTCAGCCGAGATAAGGCAAATGCTGCTCGCTTTGCACAAGAGCACAACGCGGCTTCCCCGGCGCCGGCTTTCGATGATCTGAAGCATTTCCTATCCGACCCAGACCTCGATGCTGTGGTGATTGCTACGCCAGATAAACTGCATGCCGAGCAAACCATAGCAGCAGCAGCTGCGGGTAAGCACGTTCTAGTAGAAAAACCCATGGCGACTACTGTCGAAGATGCTGATGCCATGATCCAGGCATGTCGAAACGCTGATGTTCGACTGGGTGTCGCCTACCATTTGCGATGGCACTTAGGTCATCGCGAACTCGCTGCGAGGGCACATCGAGGTGATCTGGGTGACATACGGTTTGCGCGCGCACAATGGACGTTTCAAGCTCCCAACGCGGCCAACTGGCGGGCCCATGATGAAGTTGGGCGCTGGTGGAGTTTGGCTGGCGTCGGCACACACAGCCTCGATTGGCTGCGTTGGATGCTGGTGCCAGTGTGCGGCGAGGTGACAGAGGTCGCAAGCACCATCACCCGAAATGTGCTGGGCAGCGCTCACGATGAATCTGCTGCCGTCAGTCTTCGATTTGAATCTGGTGCTGTGGCCCAGTTTGTGTCATCCGCATTATTTGTGGCCCCCAATCGCGGTGAAATTTGTGGTACTGCGGGTTATGCCTACTGTTCGGAAACTATTGGCCGCGGAGGAGGGGGCCGGATTGATACTGACAACGGCCAGATTTCATTTACCGAGGTCAATCCCTACGCAGGTGAGATTGCAGATTTTGTTTCTGCAATCAAAGAGGGCCGGGACCCAGAGGTGTCCGGCGAAGAGGGCCGTCGTAATATCGAACTATTGTGTGAAATTTGTCCGCAATAGTGTAGATAGAAATTCAAGTTTTCAGATCACCAACGCAGGCCCTTCAGTCATGGAATTATTCAGTGAGCAGGCAGTTTATGACGCTTGTCCGGTTGTCGTAGAACTGCCGGTGGTGTGGGGCGAGATGGACTCGATGCAACACGTCAATAACACCGTCTATATCCGTTGGATGGAGACAGCTCGGTTTGAATACTTCGAGAAAGTGGAATTGCGTTCGGCGGCTGCGCAGTCGGGTAGAACCGGCATACTTAAGTCTGTCGACTGTAACTTCCGCCTACCGCTGACCTGGCCAGATAAAGTACTCGTGGGCGGGAAAGTAATTGAATTAGGAAAAGATTATTTTGTGATTCAACATGTTGTGTTCAGTTGTAAGCATCAGAAAGTTGCGGCCCACGGCAGGGCGGTCGTCGTTGGTTTCGATTACGCCAAGCAGAAGAAAAGTGATTTCCCGCCAGGCCTGGTCGAGAAGATCCAGAAGCTTGAAGGTATGACCTGATCGAGTCTGTTGCCTCACTGTCAGCGGGGGCATCCGGAGAGACAGTCAATACAGATGTGACCGGATACTCTCTTGAATACGGTCATCGGCATCTGAGATATCGGTCGGATCGGCCTTTGTGCCAGTCGGCGTGGTCTGTTCAATGATCATTCGACCCAGGCTGGGCATTTCTTGTCGATTCTGAATGCTCTCGGGGTCCCATAAGTGGGATCGCTTGAGTGCTTTTGCGCAATGCAAAAATGCGGTCTCGATTTGCACCTTGATGCCGATTTTGGGTGACCGGCCTTTAACTGTGCTGGTTGCGTTGAGAGTTTGATTACGAATTACGGTGCCTTTGCCATTAACTCGGAGCGTTTCATCAAAGCCAGGTATCAGAAACAATAAGGCGATAGCCGGATCTTTGAGCAGGTTCGACATTGAATCGATTCTGTTGTTGCCTGGGCGGTCCGGAATGAAGAGTGTTTTATCGTCCAGCACCTGAACGAACCCGGCCGGATCACCTTTGGGACTCACGTCGGCTTTGCCGTTGCCATCGGTCGTACCGATGCAGACAAACGGTGATCGGCTAATAAATTCACGGCAGTGTTTGTCAAGCTGGGTGATGCTTTTCTTGACCGCAAGTTCGGAAGGGTTTCCCATGAACGTGCGCAGTTCGGTTAGTTCAGAATAGGTCTGTGTGGGTTTGGTATCCGTCATGGTGAATTCCTTGCGCAGTAATAAGGCTGTTCTCGATGGCCTCAGGGTCAGCATAGCCCAGCGACATCCCGCACACCAGG
>JABINT010000104.1 GCA_018698075.1 Acidiferrobacteraceae bacterium | reverse complement strand
CGCCAGGAAGGGGTGAGTATCTGGGTCGTGCCTTCTGGCGAAATCACAGCCTCATCGCCCGAGGATCAAGGTCCATTTTTTGAACCAGCGAACGACAAGGTCTACCGGCATCCAACCTTTTACCCCGTTCCAGACGGTGTTGAGAACCTTTGAACAAAATCTTGGAAGTCGACCAGACTCGTTTTGAATTGCTTTTACGGTTGGGCGATAACGCCCTGATCCTCGGCCACCGACTGTCCGAGTGGTCAGCAGACGCTCCGGCTTTGGAAGAAGATATTGCACTAACGAATGTAGCGCTGGATCTGATCGGCCATGCCCGACTGTGGCTTGCGGCCGCGGGTCAAGCTGAAGGTCAGGGTCGGTCTGAAGATGATCTGGCCTACCTGCGTGATGTTCGAGACTGGCGCAACCTGCACCTGGTGGAGCTACCCAACGGCGATTTCGCTCGAACCATGGTTCGACAGTTTTTTTTCGACAGCTATCACCTGCTCCTTTTGGAGGGCCTGGCTTGTGGGCGTGACACGGAGATTGCAGGTATTGCGGGCAAGGTAGTCAAGGAAGTGCGCTACCATCTGCGCCATAGTAGCAACTGGGTTATCCGTCTGGGCGATGGTACTGAGGAAAGCCATGCCCGCATGCAGCAGGCACTGGATGACTGCGCACCCTGCGTACCGGAGCTCTTCGAGGCTGACCAAATCTATCTTGACCTTGAAAGTCTCAGTATTGTGCCCGAAATCCACTTGCTAAAGTCCGAGTGGGAACACCAGGTGAGCGGGGTTCTTGCTGAGGCAACGTTGCAGATGCCCGAGATTCTCAGCGCGCACACGGGCGGGCGGCAAGGACTGCACAGTGAATATCTGGGATACATTCTGGCTGAAATGCAGTTTCTGCAGCGCGCCTACCCGGGAGCATCGTGGTGAGCGTAGCCTTTATGCCCATGACCACTCAGGCGCAAGTTCTCGAGTTGCTGGACTCAGTAGCCGATCCCGAGATACCAACCCTCAGCATCAACGACCTTGGCATCATCCGTGATGTCGAAGTCCATGGTACGGGCCAGGATATCCACGTGGTTATCACCATCACCCCTACCTATTCGGGTTGTCCCGCCACTTCGGTTATCGAAGCTGACATTCGCGATGTGATTGGGCGCGCCGGGATCCAAAACGTCTCAGTCAAAAACCGGTTGCAACCGGCCTGGACCACCGATTGGATCACCGACAGGGGCAGGCAACGGCTGCTTGAGGCAGGCATTTCACCACCGGCCTGTTGTGCTTCTCATCCGCTACCTGATGACACCGATGTGGTTTGCCCCTATTGCCAATCGCATAACACCCAGGTGCTGTCCCGCTTCGGCTCGGCCCCGTGCAAGGCTCTGTGGCGCTGCAGTGACTGTCTTGAACCATTCGACTATTTCAAGCCCCATTAATCATCATGCGCTTTCACCCGTTGCCCGTTATTGACCTGCATCCGGAGACCGACGATACGGTTTCAGTATCTTTTGGGATACCGGATGAGCTGAGTGGTGAATTCGACTTTACCCAGGGGCAACACCTGACCCTACGACGTGAATTTAACCAAGAGGAAGTCCGGCGTTCGTATTCCATCTGCACGTCGGTGTTTGAAAATGATCTTCGGATCGCAGTTAAGTCAATTCCCAAAGGACTCTTTTCTGGATTCATTCACCAGACACTTGCCGTTGGTGATGTGATCGATGTGGGCTCGCCAATCGGTCACTTCAACGTACCCCTTAACCAGGATAATCGAAAGCGATATGCAGCCTTTGCGGCTGGTAGCGGGATCACCCCGGTGATCTCTATCATCAAAACGACTCTGGCGGTTGAGCCGCACAGCGCCTTCACCCTTGTTTATGGAAATCGTGAGACACGCAGTATTATTTTCAGAGAAGAACTGGAAGCGCTGAAGAACAGTTACCTGGATCGGCTGTCCATCGTCCACGCACTGTCGCGCGAAAGTCGGAATATCCCCCTACTAGATGGCAGAATCGACCGCCCTAAAGTTGATCTACTGCTGGGTAGCATTTTGATCCCACAGCACTACGACGAATTTTTCATATGTGGGCCCAAAGATATGATCGACGGTGTACAAGATGCCCTGCTCGCGAAAGAAGTCGATAAGTCCAAAATTCACTTCGAGCTCTTTACCGCGCCAGGACAGGCATTCGCCCGAAGCTCCCGACGAGCCCGAACTGGAACACCCCCAAGCGGTCTCAGTACCGTCACTGTATTCCTGGAGGGGAAATCAACCGAGCTGACAATGGAACCGGACGACGATACGATTCTGGAAGCGATCAGACGAGTCCGCCCAGAAGTCCCTTACGCCTGTAAAAGTGGAGTATGCGCTACCTGTCGGGCCAAACTGCTCGACGGGCAGGTAGACACCTATTTGGATTTTGCGCTCGAGGAACATGAACGCAAGGCCGGCTACATACTCACCTGCCAGTCGAAACCTGCCAGTGAGCACATCGTGCTCGACTTCGATGCATTGTGACCGTTAGCGATTAAACCGTTTCAGGTAACCTTTGCCTGGCTGTCCAAGAGAACTGCCGGTGTCTTCGCAGCACGCCACGGCCCAACGATCTGCTGCCTTACATAACGACAGATAGATTCGGGCGCAGCGTTTTCTTGCCCGGGTACCAGACCAGTTTGCCGGTAGCAGTGCCTCGGGCACATCGGGGTCGTGCAGCAGGATACGCCTGTACTCATGAATCAATAACGTTCGCCCGATAAAGGCCGCCTCGCCATCAACCGTTTTTCGTTTGCGCCTGGCTGCCTGCCATAAATCTTCAAGACGATGATTAAAACGATCGTACTCCTTCTCAATATTATCCAGATAGAAGCAGCGATTAAGAAGCGCACTTGGGGATTCGCTGTCGCCAACAGAGTTTCCACAAATGACCTTGACCTTATCGGTGAGGTTCCGGTGCGCAAGCATAGCCTTCACAGGCTCTAGCTCAGCAGTCGGGTGGATCAGGACATCCGCAGTGAGCGTGCCAAAACCCTGCCACTTGAGCTCCTTTTTAATCTGACTACGCGCCGAAGCGCTGATCGACTTTGGCGGCACAATAACCACTCGCCACTGACCATCCCAGCGGCGGTTGCTGCCACCATAGATGCGGTGCTCGGCGTTTGCGAACTGCCGGTGACCGGCTTCAGTCAGTTGATAGTAGCTTCGGCGACCAAGTGAGGGTCTGGCCAGCCACTTTTCCTGAGTCAATCGATACACCGAAGTGCGAACCAGGCGTTCACTTAATCCGATTGGTTTTGCCAGCTGAATCAGGCTGGCCAGCCACACACCACCGCCCCGGGGCTCAAGCGTGTCACCGAAAATCGTTATCAGCAGGGATTTGGCTCGAACCGGCCTGCGAGTTCGAAAATCCGCCAGTAGGCGTTCGATCGCAAGTTCAAGGTTCATTCGATCTCCTGAGTCAACGGCTGTCAATGACCCTCTGCGCTTTACCCTGGGATCGAGGCACCCCACCTTCGCCATGCACAATGACCTTGGCCGTTACACCAATATGGGTCTTAATATCATAAGCCAACGCTGCGCTGACATCAGCAGATGGAATGTCAGAACCCGCGTTGGGTTTGAGCTCGACATGGACGGTGAGATCGTCGAGGTTTCCGGTCCTGGTCAACTCAATCTGGTAATGCGGGCTAAGCCAAGCTTGTGCCAGAACCTTCTCCTCTATCTGCGAAGGAAACACGTTCACACCACGCACAATCATCATATCGTCGTTTCGGCCTGTAACCTTGGCCATACGGCGCATAGG
>JABINT010000035.1 GCA_018698075.1 Acidiferrobacteraceae bacterium | reverse complement strand
GCGGCTTGTGCCCTATGCCCAGGATGCAGTTCGCGCCGTACACGCTATGCTGGCTGAGTGATGCACCAGCCAAGGCGCACTGTTACGCGCCCCTCACTGTTCTGTAATAATTCAGCATCTGAGTAACGTACGCTCAAATTAATTGACTTAGGCACCATAAGGAAAACGTGATGTCATTTTCAGATCGTGATGGAAGTATCTGGTTCGATGGGGCAATGGTCCCCTGGCGTGAGGCTAAGGTTCATGTACTGACACACACCCTGCATTACGGACTGGGCGTATTCGAGGGTGTGCGCGCCTACGAGACCGATCGCGGCACAGCCATCTTCCGTCTTGCCGAGCATACCGAACGCTTCTTCCGTTCGGCTCATATCCTTGGTATGAAAATGCCCTACGATAACGACACCCTAAACGCGGCCCAGGTTGCCGTAGTTCAGGAAAACGGCCTGGAAAGTGCTTATCTGAGGCCACTGGCCTTTTACGGATCCGAAGGCATGGGCATTCGCGCAGACATGCTCAAGACCCATATTGCCATCGCAACGTGGGAATGGGGCGCCTACCTTGGCGAAGATGGCCTGAAAAACGGCATTCGTGTGCGCACTTCTTCTTTCACCCGCCACCACGTCAACATCACTATGTGCCGCGCCAAAGCCTGTGGCAACTACATCAATTCAATACTGGCCCTGCAGGAAGCGCTTTCCGGTGGAGCGGATGAAGCGCTGATGCTGGACACCGAAGGCTACGTAACGGAAGGCACCGGGGAAAATATCTTTGTCGTACGCAACGGTGTGGTCTATACGCCTGACCTGAGTTCTGCGCTCGAGGGCATTACCCGCGATACGGTAATCCGTCTGATCGGTGAAGCAGGCCTGGATCTGGTAGAAAAACGAATTACCCGTGACGAGGTTTACGTGGCAGATGAAGCCTTCTTCACCGGTACCGCAGCGGAGGTCACCCCTATTTCGGAATTGGATGGGCGCAGTATCGGTAACGGTGGCCGCGGTCCTATCACTGAACAATTACAGGCAAGTTATTTCGACTGCGTGCACGGCCGCGATCCAAAGCACGATGACTGGCTCACTTTTGTCTGATCAACCAGTAATGAGCAACTCCAACCAATCCCAAGCAACTACCGCAAAGACGCAAAAGGCGCGCCAGATCAGCACTGATAGCCTGCCGTTGCACTGCCCAACAGCAGATACGGAGTTGTGGAACCAGCATCCGCGGGTCTATCTGCCGATTACACCGGGCAACACCGCGCTTTGTCCCTACTGCGGCACCCGCTTTCACCTCTCTGATAACACAGCCTGACGGTAACGGGCTCAACCGATTCTGCCACCGGGCAATGGGTGAGATAAGTTCTGCGCCGCGGATCCTGGTGATCGGCCCTGCCTGGGTAGGCGACATGGTCATGGCGCAGAGCCTTTTCAAGGTGCTCAAAACTCGCCAGCCTCAGGCCTGGCTCTCGGTAGCTGCCCCAGCTTTTACAGCTCAGCTCGCTACGCGCATGCCCGAGGTGGATGAGGTGATCGAAATCCCTTTTCACCACGGCAAGCTGCAGCTGAACGAACGTTACCGACTCGGACGTTCGCTGCGAGCACGGGGCTTTGATCGCGCCATTATCCTGCCAGGCTCAACCAAGGCAGCGTTGTTGCCTTTTTTTGCCCGAATCCCGGTACGCAGTGGCTACCGGGGTGAGCCTCGCCGGGGCCTGGTCAATGACCTGCGTCCTAAGCCCATCGGTAAGAAGGGGCACATGGCCGCACAATTTGTGCAACTTGGATTGGCGCCCGATGAATCGCTCGTCTCACGCTACCCGGCTCCCCAGCTGACTACCCGGCCACGGGCCACAGCCGATATCATGGTGAGCCTTAACCTCAAAGTCCTGGATAACCCAATCCTGGCACTGTGCCCGGGGGCTGAGTACGGTCCCGCCAAGTGCTGGCCATCTCACCATTTCGCCGCTTTGGCAAATCACTACCTGGAACAGAACTGGCAAATCTGGCTGGTCGGCAGCGATAAAGACCAGCCAATGGCGCAAGCAATCATTCACAGCTGTAAAACCCAAGATCGCTGTCTGAATCTTGCGGGCCGCACCAGCCTCCTGCAAGCCGTAGACCTGCTGGCACAGGCCCGGGCTGTAGTCAGCAATGACTCTGGCCTGATGCACGTCGCTGCCGCCACCGGCAAACCCGTAGCCGGTATTTTTGGATCTTCCAGCCCCCAGCATACCCCGCCGCTCAGCGGCTGTGCCCAGGCTGTCTCGCTGGAGCTTCCCTGCCAGCCCTGTTTTGCACGTCAATGCCCATTGGGACACTTAGACTGCCTGGAAAAACTGGCGCCGCGACAGGTCATCGATACCCTAGAGGGTCTGTTGGCCAAACCGCACGCATCGCTGGCCGATATAATCTCACCCAGCCCCTTCAAATGAGGTGTCCGTGAGCGCCCATCCCCTGACTGTCCTGGTAACCGGCGGTGCCGGCTATATCGGCTCCCATACAACCCACCAGTTACTGGCTGCGGGTCACCGAGTCAGCGTGATCGACACACTGTACAGTGGTCATCGCTGGGCCGTTCCAGACGAAGTCGATTTTCACCAACTGGATGCCGGTGACAGTGATGCCGTGACGGCTCTGATGCGGGCGCGTCGCTTCGATGCTGTGATCCATTTTGCGGGTCACATCGTAGTCCCCGAATCAGTTTCTAACCCGGCCAAGTATTATCAAAACAACGTGGTGGGATCACTGAAGCTCATCGAAAGCTGTCAGCAAGCTGGGGTTGGGTGTTTTATTTTCTCCTCCAGTGCGGCCGTTTACGGCAACCCCGAGACGGTCCCTGTTAACGAAAATGCCCCAGCCAACCCAATCAACCCTTATGGGCGCACCAAACTTATAACCGAATGGACGCTCGCGGATCTTGCCCGGCGCCAAGATTCTGGCCCGGCGCTACGCTATATCGCTTTGCGTTACTTCAATGTTGCCGGCGCCCGCCTGGACGGCAGATTAGGGCAGGCCACACCAGAGGCAACCCACCTGATCAAGGTAGGTTGCGAGGCCGCCTGTGGGCAGCGCGAAACGGTATCGATTTTCGGTACCGACTATGACACTGCCGACGGAACCTGCATCCGTGACTACATCCACGTTGAGGATCTTGCGAACGCGCATCTGCAGGCGCTGGATTACCTCGCCAACGGCGGAAGCTCTAAAATACTTAACTGTGGGTACGGGCATGGCTACAGCGTCCGCGAGGTCCTTGATACGCTGCGGCGGGTCAGCGGGGTCAACTTCCCCATTCGGGAAACGACGCGCCGTGCTGGTGACCCAGCGTGCCTGGTATCAGACAACCGCGCCATCCGTAAAGTGCTGGGCTGGGTGCCACAGTACGACGATCTGGAGCTCATCTGCTCCAGCGCGCTTGATTGGGAGCGTGGTGGCAACCTGCCAACCGCGCAGAAGCGTTAAACTACACTCCCCTGGTTTGGGCTCTTGCTACCTGCAAGGTGATGTCAATGAAACTCGCGCTTTGCCTCTATAAGTACTTCCCCTACGGCGGCCTGCAACGGGATTTCTTACGCATACTCAACGAGTGCCGCGGCCGCGGCCACGATGTGCATGTCTACACCGCTGAGTGGCAGGGAGAACAACCTCAAGGGGTCCAACTTACTGTTTTCCCTTCTAGCCGGTTGGGCGGCAACCACGTTCGCGACCGGCGCTTTCATGCGCAAATGCAAAAAGCGCTAGTAAGCGAGCACTTTGATGCAGTTATCGGTTTCAATAAGATGCCCGGACTAGATCTGTACTACGGTGCGGATTTTTGTTACCTCGGCCGAGCCGTGCCCCAGTACGTGCCGTTGTACCGGTTCACCCCACGCTACCACCACATGTACACCTTTGAGAAGGCGGTGTTTGGTAGAGACAGTCAGACCCAGATTCTCTCGCTCTCAGAGCGCGAGAAAAAGGTCTACCAGCAGTACTATGGCACCCCTGAGGGACGCTTTCATTTGCTGCCCCCGACACTGGACTCGGATCGCCGGCCAGTTGCTAACCGCAACTTGGTCCGAACCCAGCTCCGCCAGGAGCTGGGTGTGGCCTTATCCAACACACTGCTGCTTTTCATCGGCTCAGGCTTTAAAACCAAGGGGTTGGACCGCGCGCTAGTCGCGCTGTCTAACCTACCCCCGGCATTGTTAAAAAACACCCACTTGGTTGTTATCGGCCAAGATCAGGCTGGACCTTACCGGCGTCTGGCGCAAAAACTCAAGATCGTCGACAAAGTGCGCTTTTTAGGCGGGCGTACCGATATCCCGGAACTGCTGGCAGCGGGTGATCTGTTGATTCACCCCGCCTATATGGAAAATACCGGAACCATATTGCTTGAGGCCATTGCTTCAGGGCTACCTGTCATCGCCACCGATGTCTGCGGTTACGCCGACCACATCATCCGAGCCAATGCCGGCAAGGTCTTGCCGTCACCTTTCGACCAAGCCCAACTTGAAGAGCAGCTCACCCGGGCTTTGGTCTTGGGTCAACGAAATGACTGGTCAGCTAATGGACTCCGCTATGGTGCAAACCCCGAGCTCTATCACATGCCTGCCAACGCTGTGGATGCAATAGAGGCCCTGGTCCACGATCGGCGTGGACTGAATTCAACCGCCGACGCCTCACTTGAAAATGAGCCAATCGATCCCTGGGTATACCTGCGCCCGGATCTTGCCAAGCTGGGGAACTTCCCCGAGATCATGCAACTTGAGGGGGAGGGTTTTCGCGAAGCACCCGGGCGCAAAACTGTGCGTTTCTCGGGCCACAACCAGCGCTATTTTCTAAAGACCCACACCGGCGTCGGCTGGCAGGAGATCATCAAGAACCTGGTGTATTTTCGGCTACCGGTACTGGGCGCGATGAATGAATGGCACGGTGCACACCATCTGCAACGCTTAGGGATTGATACTCTCAGCATCGCCGGTTACGGCAGCGCAAGTGGCAACCCCGCCAAACGCCAATCTTTCATTATTACCGACGAGATCACCCATGCCCAAAGTCTGGAAGAGTTTTGCGGCGCATGGCAGCAGCACCCCCCCTGCCGCGCTGGTGACGTGCGATTCAAGCGCTGGCTGATCCGGCGTCTAGCCGAAACTGCACGACGCCTGCACAACAGTGGAGCTAATCATCGCGATTTTTACCTGTGCCATTTCCTATTACAGCCCGGTTATGAGAACGGGCAGCTCACCGGCTCGGCAAGCCAGCTTTTCGTCATCGATCTGCACCGGATGCAGTTACGCCGATACACGCCCAAACGCTGGAAGATTAAGGATGTTGCCGGCTTGCACTATTCGAGTATGGATCTGGGCCTAACCCAGCGTGACCGACTGCGCTTTATGAAG
>JABINT010000189.1 GCA_018698075.1 Acidiferrobacteraceae bacterium | reverse complement strand
CACCGCGCCCCAGTCATTTACGATCCCAAAAAACCAGGCCGCTGGCAAGCCACAAAGCCAGAAACTCAACGAAATGAGCATCGGCCCGTTCACATCCTTGAGACCACGCAAAGCCCCCTGAGCGGTAATATAGGTCGCATCGAATATGTGCAGGACGGCGGCTACCATAAGCAACGGCACGGCGGCCTCGATCACCGCACCATCGCCCGTGTACAGATGCGCTATCCATTGAGGCACGGCGAGCACCAGCATAATTGAGGGTAATACCAACAACAGACTCGATGAAATCCCAAGGAAGCCACGTGCCCGTGCCAATACAGAATCACCCTGACCCACGGCCTGTCCGACCCGGGCCATGGTAGCGCTCGACAAGCTGACCGGGATCATGAAAGCCACGGTGGCGTAGTTGATTGCCACCTGGTGCGCTGCCAGCCAGACATAACCCATCTTGCCCATGAGTAAGGCGATCGCGCTGAAAAATCCTGAGTCCAGTACCAGTGTCCCGGCAATGGGAAGACCCAGTTTTAACAAGTTAAGACATTCGCGCGAAGGTAATTGGAATAAGCTAAACAATCGGCGCACCCGGTAACGCTCAGATACAAACACAAACAGCGCCAGACCCAGTGCGTTCAGCATCATGACCAGAATCAGATTGAAGGCCGCACCCTCGACCCCCAAGGCGGGCAAGCCCCAGTGGCCAAAAATCAGCGCCCAGTTTCCACCAACCACGACCGGTAGTGTGGCGATATTGACCATCAGCATAGGCCGTGAGTGGCCGGTTGCCTCACAGAGAAAGCGAAAGGCCATGTAAATGCACACTGACGGCATCGACCAGGCTGCAATATCAAGGTAGGCCTGTGCGAGCGGGATCACCTCGGGGTCGACCGCCATCCAGTGCATCAAGCGTCCCATCTGGCGCAGCAGGAAAAATGCCGCGGCGCCAGTGCCAACAGCCAACCATAACCCCTGCTGGAACGCGTGCCGGATCGAATCGTTACGCCCAGCGCCAAAATGCTGGGCAATGGTCGGCGATAGCGACATCATGACCCCAAGGCACGCAAGGAACACGAAGATCATGAAAGCCCCGCCCAGCCCAACCGCAGCAAGTTCCACAGAGCCTACCCGCCCCATCATCAGGATGGCTACGGTGGTATTACTCACCTGGATGATCTGCGTCAGTATGATCGGCAACCCCAGCGTCAATAGACCACGCAGTTCACTTTTAAATTTAAATGTAGCAACGCTCATAGCTTAGCTGCAGGCCTGATCCGGCGTGGCAGCCTAGACGATTTAACCAACCGATCGATCCAACCGCGGATGATATAAACGCCGCAACAGGCTGACCGTAAAGAAACCGCCTGCGACAATCACCAGTGCTAAGGCCAGCCCATGCGGATTCCACAGATCCATGCTGACACCGCCGATAAGCGGTCCGGCAAAAGCGCCCATACCCCAGTACACACCGAATGCCGCCATCGCGGTAGCGAGTTCCACCCCCTTGAACCACTGCCCAGCAAGAATCATCGCCACAGTGTAGACCCCAGCGAAAAATCCCCACCACAAGAAAAGCGTTATCCAGAGTAATACTGGCACGCCGACGACAAACGGCCAGATCAGGGCGCCAAATACCCCGACAAAAGCACACACCACCAACACTTTGCGTGCATCGAAGTAATCAGCCGCCCAGCCAATGGGCAATTGCAACAGTGCGCCGCCTATTGATGCAAAAAATAGCATCAGTACCGCGGAAGATTCATCGAGACCCACACGCAACCCGTACACCGGCAGCAAACTGACACCAGCTAAGTCCTTAAAAGCAACCACAAAGCAGGCAAGTGCCAGCAATGGCGCAACACGTATAAAGCTGACAATCCCAAAACCTGGCTCTTCAACCGAGCTGGGTCTGTAGGTCCCGGCAAAAAGCAGTGGCAACCCGGCTAGCGCCATCAGAATGATACCTGCAACAAACGGGGTTTCCCCTTCGACACCTGTCATGGACAGTATCAGCGGGCCCAGTGCAAAGCTCAGCGCCAGAGTCGTGTTGTACAAACCCATGACCCGGCCACGATGTGGCTCGGGGGTAATCTCGATCATCCAGGTCTCGGTCACCACAAAAAGGACAACACCTGTAAGCCCGCCCAGAAAACGAATCACAAACCAGGCGAAAATCGAATCGGTGCTCATTAAAGCAACGATCAGAACAATCTCGATAACCACACCAGCCAGCAGCAGTTTGCGACCCTCGATCTGGCGCATGAACCGGGGAATAACAAAAGACCCCAGCATCACGCCGACCGGCCCCGCCATTGCCAGAGCGCCAATCAGCGTGGCGCTGGCTCCCCGGCTTTCGAGAATCAGGGAAAGCAGTGGTGTAAACAGGCTGATGGTAATGCCATAAATACTCAAACAGCCGATCAGAGCCGCCAGGGCAAGCAACTGCTGACGGCCCCACAAAGAACCCTCAGGAGATGTTCGTTTGAAATCTCGTGCCATGGATTAGCGCTGGATTAGATCCTGAATTGAGATCTGGTCTGACCCAGATCATGATCGTGTCAGTTGTCACCGGGCATCGATAGCACAGTGGTAAAATATGTGCAAAATGCCCCTTAGCCTTTTGCGGTATCGCAACCAGGGTGAAACACCGTTGTGGTCAACCGCTCCAACCCCACAAGATATTCGCCCGGCGTGCCCGGAATCTACCAGAGGTTTGATGAAATGAGTTACCAGCATATCCGCCTACCAGACAGCGGCGAGAAGATTAGCGTTAAAGATGGACGGCTGAGCATTCCTGACCAGCCCATTATCGGCTATGTGGAAGGCGATGGCATTGGCCCCGACATCACCCGGGCCATGCTACGAGTGCTTGATGCGTCAGTGGAAAAAGCCTATGACGGCAAGCGTCAGATCCACTGGTGCGAACTCTACCTGGGCGAAAAAGCCGGCTCTCTTTACGATGGCGACTACTTTCCGGCAGAAACCCTGGCTGCCATCCGTGACCTGATTGTGGCTATTAAAGGTCCGCTAACCACGCCAGTGGGTGGGGGTTTTCGCTCGCTGAATGTCTCACTGCGACAGGAGTTGGACCTTTATGCCTGTGTACGCCCGGTGCGCTACTACACCGGCGTACCCTCACCGATGCGCGAGCCTGAAAAAGTCGACGTTGTAATCTTCCGTGAAAACACCGAGGACGTGTATGCAGGCCTGGAGTACGAATCGGGCAGCGAGGATAACCTGCGCCTGGCCCGTTTTTTACGTGAGGAAATGGGGGCCAACTTTTTTGAGGATGCGGGACTGGGCATCAAGCCGATCAGCCCGTTTGGCTCCAAACGGCTGGTCCGCAAAGCCATTCAGTACGCCATCGACAACCAGCGCGAGAGCGTAACCCTGGTGCACAAAGGCAACATCATGAAGTTCACCGAAGGCGCCTTTCGCAACTGGGGCTATGAGCTGGCCCAGGATGAGTTTGGCGATCAGGTGGTGACTGAAGAGGAACTCTACGCCGTGCATGGCGGCAAAGCGCCCGAGGGTAAGGTGATCATCAAGGATCGTATTGCTGATATCATTTTCCAGTTACTGCAGTTGCGACCTGCCGAGTTTGATGTGATTGCCACCATGAACTTAAATGGCGATTATCTTTCTGATGCGGCAGCTGCCGAGGTTGGCGGCATGGGCATCGCACCGGGAGCCAATACGGCCGACCATGTAGCGGTATTTGAGGCGACCCATGGCACTGCCCCTAAATATGCCAACCAGGACAAGGTTAACCCTTCTTCGCTGATCTTCTCCGGGGTGATGATGCTTGAGTACATGGGCTGGCGCGAAGCGGCCGACCTGATTAACGCCGCCTATCCCAAAGTTATTCAGGAAAAATTTGTGACTTACGATTTTGCCCGACTGATGGAAAACGCCCACACCGTATCGACCAGCACCTTTGCCGATGCACTGATTGCGCGCATTACCGGTAACGCTAAGGATCTTGCCCACTACGAACAGGAACGGCGTGAAACCCTGAAAAAGGAGCGCGCAGTTCGTGAAGCGAAGCGTATCAGTGACCCCATGGCAGCAATGAAAGACTCGGGCCGTCAGCCCTCTACTGCAGCCGGTATCATGTCGCCTTTAAAAAGCGTTCCGTCTGAGACCAGCGTTGCCGATGCCATGCAGCGTATGCGAGAGTTGGGGATACGCTCGATCATGATTGAGCCCGATGAAAATGGAGACTGGGGTATTGTCACCCAGCGCGATGTAGTGACCAAAGTGCTCGGCACCAACGCCTCGATCAACGATACGTCGGTGGGACAGATTGCCAATCGCAAACTTTTCAGTATTTCTGCCGACGCACCTCTGCCGCTGATTGCAGAGGCCCTGCGCGAATATGACGTACGCCGGCTCGTGGTGGAGGCCAAAGGCACACCGGTCGGCATCGTTTCGCAGACCGACCTGATCCAGGTGGTTGAGGAATTCGACTGGGGTTGGGAGTTGCATCAGTAGATTACAAAACCGTCGCATCAATCAATAATCGATAGGAGAGCTTCCAAGGTCGGTTAGTCTGCGTGAGCGCGTCTGGATATGGCAGCAAAAGCAGTATTGATCACTCATGGGGGCGATGGCCCCGAGGACAATGATCACGCTTCAGGTATTCTGGAAAAGCTGGGCTATCAGCTTGACTGGCGCCGACCCGACCAGGGTGACGCACTACCCAAGATTGATGAGTCAGTCGCCATCACACTGATCTACGGTGGCGGAAAACCTGAAGACGAAAAAGACTGGTACACGAAGCGCTACCCCTGGCTGCATGCAGAGATCGCCTTTGCAAAAGGGTGCATCACAAATCAAATCCCCACCGTGGGATTTTGCCTGGGTGGGCAAATCATCGCCCACGTTCTTGGGGCCACCATAGAACCCCACCCCCAAGGCATGGGTGAATTCGGCTATTACCCTCTGACCTCAACTGAACAGGGCAAAGGTTTTTTTCCAGAT
>JABINT010000188.1 GCA_018698075.1 Acidiferrobacteraceae bacterium | reverse complement strand
GTCTCATGCTGCGGTGCTGCTGCCCCGCTCGGGACTGGGCCACAAGCATGGCATTGTTCTGGGTAACCTGGTGGGACTCATCGACAGCGACTACCAAGGAGAAGTCAAAATTTCCTGCTGGAACCGCGGTGGTGAAGCCTTTCAGATTAACCCCGGTGACCGTATTGCCCAGATGGTGATCGTACCTGTGGTGCAGGCAGCCTTTGAGGTAGTAGAGGCCTTTGACGAGAGCGAGCGGTCAACGGGCGGCTTCGGTCATACCGGAACCCGCTGATCTACGAGACCACAATTTCATTTCACACTGAACTGATATAGCGTATAATTTTTCTTGATCCTTTTTTACTCTGACGACAGACCCGCAACACCCATTTTGAACTGCGAGCACGTAACGCCTGCCGGATGAGCACAAAGACTGGCCGGAGATCGGCCGCCAACGCAGATTTTCTTTCCGGGGGGAATCGCGCCTACCTCGAAGACCTTCATAACCGCTACCGGAACAATCCGGACAGTGTGGATTCCCGCTGGCAACAGGTTTTTCACGACCTGTCGAATGAGCCGACTTCTAGCTCTGCCGCAACAGCCAGCAATCTTCACGCAACGGATCAAGCCGAATACGGCCGCAAACAGGCAGCAGTGCTGCGCCTCATCAACGCTTATCGTACCCGCGGACATAGTATTGCGAATACCGATCCGTTGGGCCTGGCCCGACCTGAAGTGCCGGAGGATTTCGACTTAAAAGCCCAGGGCTTGGAAAAAGCCGATCTTTCAACCTCTTTCGATACCGGATCGCTTGCGTTTGGGCCGGCGCAGATGCCGCTCAATCGGATCCTCGAGTTATGCGATGCCCCCTATTGCGGGCCACTGGGCATCGAGTACATGTACATCACCGATACAGCACAAAAGCGCTGGCTACAGGAGCGGTTGGAATGCGAACCCGTGCGGGCCTCCACGAATGCCGATTTTCGCCGACACCTGTTGCAGCGCTTGACTGCGGCCGAAGGGCTCGAGCGTTACCTGCACACCCGTTACGTTGGGCAAAAACGTTTCTCACTGGAAGGTGGAGAGGCTCTGGTGCCAATGCTCGGCGATCTGATCCAGCGGGCCGGTGGAGTTGGAATCAAAGAGATTGTCGTCGGAATGGCCCATCGGGGCCGGCTCAATGTGCTGGTCAATATACTGGGGAAATCGCCCGAGGAACTGTTCGGTGAATTCGAAGGTAAAACCACCCGCAGCGCAAGTCAGATGAATACCGGCGATGTGAAGTACCACCAGGGATTTTCTGCCGATATTGAAACGCCCGGCGGCGTACTGCATATGGCCTTGGCGTTTAACCCTTCTCATCTGGAGATTATTAACCCGGTAGTTGAGGGCTCGGTACGGGCCCGCCAGGATAGGCGCAAAGACGACGAAAAAAACACGGTGCTCCCCGTACTTATCCACGGAGATGCGGCCTTTGCCGGCCAGGGTGTGGTGATGGAATCGCTCAACATGTCTAACACGCGCGGCTTCTCAACCGGGGGCACTATCCATATCGTCATCAATAATCAGATCGGCTTCACCACCCGAAACCCGCTTGATGCTCGCTCGACGCCTTACTGTACTGAGGTGGCTAAAATGGTTCAGGCACCAATTTTTCACGTTAATGGCGATGATCCCGACGCCATAATATTCACCAGTCGATTGGCTCACGACTTTCGCATGACTTTCAACAAAGACGTCGTGGTCGATATGGTCTGTTACCGCCGACTGGGTCACAATGAAGCAGACGAACCGGCAATTACCCAGCCGAGCATGTACCGCGTTATCCGCAACCTACCGACCACCCGCCAACGGTATGCGGGCCGACTTGCTGACGAAGGCGTGATCACCACCGCAGAAAGTGATGCTATGGTCGAGCATTACCGGGACGCGCTGGACCAGGGACGGGTGGTTCATCCCCCCGCCACCGACCCAGATAAGTCGCTGTACCTGGTCGACTGGTCACCCTATATGACCGCGCGCTGGACTGATCCGGTGGATACCGCGATCAGTGCCAAACGGGTAATTGACCTCAATGACCAACTGGTGACCTTGCCTGAAGACTTTGATCTTCATCCTCGGGTACGCCGTATACTGGATGGCCGTACCCGGATGGCGACGGGGGAAATACCAATGGATTGGGGATTTGCCGAGACCATGGCCTATGGATCCTTGATCCAGGATGGTTACGCTGTGCGTATCTCAGGGCAGGACTCGGGGCGGGGAACCTTTTCGCATCGCCACGCGGTACTTAAGAACCAGGCTCGCCGAAACCCCTATGTACCGCTACGCACCATCGGCGATGATCCATCGCAATTCCTGGTAATCGATTCACTCCTATCTGAAGAAGCAGTTCTGGGTTTTGAGTACGGCTATGCGACCACAGAGCCTCGTACACTCACGATCTGGGAAGCGCAGTTCGGCGATTTCGCCAATGGCGCACAGGTTGTCATTGACCAGTTCATCAGCAGCGGTGAAGCCAAGTGGCAACGATTGTGCGGGCTCACGCTTTTTCTGCCACACGGCATGGAAGGCCAAGGCCCCGAACACTCCTCTGCACGCCTCGAGCGCTTTCTGCAGCTTTGTGGCGACAACAACATGCAGGTTTGTATACCGACTACCCCGGCTCAGTTTTTTCACATGCTCCGGCGGCAGATGATCCGACTACTGCGCCGGCCGCTGATTGTTATGACACCCAAGAGTCTGCTGCGCCACCGCGCCTCCATCTCGCCGGTTTCTGATCTGTCTCAAGGCGCTTTTCACCCAGTGCTTGATGAAATCGACGCCCTGGATCGCACAGCAGTCAAGCGGATCATTCTGTGCTCCGGGAAGGTCTACTTTGATCTGCTTGAGGAGCGCACCCATCGGCAACAGACCGATACCGCAATCATACGTATCGAGCAGTTGTACCCGTTTCCACAGGATCATCTTGAAACCATACTGAATCACTACCCCAACCGGCACCAGGTGGTATGGTGCCAGGAAGAACCGCGCAACCAGGGCTCCTGGCATCGCATTCAGAACCACCTCAGTCGGGCTGTGACGAGCGATCAGTCCCTCGAATATGTCAGCCGCCAAGCGTCAGCAGCGCCGGCTACTGGCTCCTATCAGCAATACCTTACAGAACAAAAACAGTTGGTGAGCGAGGCGCTGGGGGCTGAACCGCTTTCTAAAGCTGAGCAATCTGAAGAGACACAATCAAATGCCAGTTGAAATTAGAGTCCCCATGTTGCCCGAGTCTGTGGCAGACGCCACTATGCTCCACTGGCATGCCAAGATAGGTGATCCGGTTCGTCGCGATGACAACCTGGTGGACATCGAAACCGAGAAGGTCGTGCTTGAGGTGCCCGCTCCACGTGACGGGGTTATTACTCAAATATTACACGCCGAAGGCGAAACAGTGTTGGCGAACGACGTAATTGCCCTGTTTGAAGAAGCGGCTGGGCAGGGAACGACTCATGGCGCAGACAGCCCCGTTGCTGACCCCTCTAACGAAAAACAGCCCGCAAATGACACCACCTCACCACCGCCGCCCCCAGCAAAGCAGCCGCCAGCATCCACAGCAACTGAGCGTACAGCGCCCGCTGGGCCGGCAGCCCGCCACCAGGCAGCTGTTGAAGATATTGACCTGGGTCAGGTATCCGGTAGCGGTCGGGGCGGGCGCATACTAAAAGAAGATCTGAGCGTCTCTCAACAGGCCGATACGGATTCAATAAACCCGACCGGGCCGCGCGAAAGCCGCCGCGAGCCAATGAGCCGGCTACGCCGTACTATCGCCTCTCGACTGGTTCAGGCCCAGCAAAATGCTGCGATCCTGACTACTTTTAACGAGGTTGATCTGCACCAGGTAAAGGCATTACGTGCTCGCTACCGTGAGACCTTCGAAAAAACTCACGGGGTACGTCTGGGCTTCATGTCATTCTTTGTCAAAGCCTGTGTTGAAGCGCTCAAGCGTTTTCCGATCCTCAACGCCGCGGTAGATGGTGACGACATCATCTACCATGACTTTTACGATATTGGTATTGCGGTGTCCTCTCCGCGGGGGCTTGTCGTTCCGGTCCTGCGCGATGCCGACCAGCGGGGGCTTGCAGATATTGAATCCAGGATCGTCGAATTCGGGCAACAGGCCCAAGCTGGCGCCTTGCGCCTGGAAGATCTGACCGGGGGCACCTTTACGATCACCAACGGGGGAGTTTTTGGATCGATGCTGTCTACCCCCATCCTCAACCCACCGCAGAGTGCGATCCTGGGCATGCACAAAATTCAGGAGCGACCCATGGCGCTTGATGGCGCCGTAGTCATCCGACCAATGATGTACCTCGCGCTATCCTACGATCACCGTATTATTGATGGTTCCGATGCTGTGTCGTTCCTGATTGCGATCAAGGCAGCGTTGGAAGATCCGGCCAGACTGCTGCTGGAGGTCTAGTGTCTCAAATTTTCGGGGCAACATTGCACGCCCCCGTTACCTGATCGCACGGGTCACTGATGAGTTCATCCGACTTTGATGTTGTTGTTATCGGCGCCGGACCAGGCGGTTATGTCGCGGCCATACGCTGTGCTCAATTGGGGCTTAAGACTGCCTGTATTGACCGCTGGATCGACAATGACAACAAGCCCTCGCTAGGGGGCACCTGCCTTAATGTCGGTTGCATACCATCTAAGGCGCTGCTGGATAGTTCTGAACGCTTCGAGCAGATCCGAGAGCATTCGGCCGAACACGGTATTCAGGCCGGGCCTGTCGAGATCAATATTGAGCAGATGCAGCAACGTAAACGCCGCATTGTCAGCGAATTAACGGGTGGGATTGGAGCGTTATTCAAAGCCAACAAGGTGACCTCGGTCAACGGCCATGGCTGCCTTTTGGCACCGGGCAAGGTCCGCGTCAGGGTATCAGACAGCCATGGCGAGGACCAGGTGATTAGCGCTCAGCATGTCATCCTTGCCAGTGGCTCCGAGCCAACGGTGCTACCCGGTATTGAACCCAACGGCAAAACCATTTTTGACTCATCTGGAGCACTGGATTTCGATACTGTCCCATCGACGCTGG
>JABINT010000186.1 GCA_018698075.1 Acidiferrobacteraceae bacterium | reverse complement strand
GCCTAGTTCCGTAAAAGGAACAGCACCCACCACTCAGATCAATGATATGGACTCTGAAATGGGGTTTGAGGATTCGGGAACCCTACATATTGCCAACCAATTCACTACCCTCCCAATCAAAGATCTCTTTTGATAATTAGCAACGTAGTGTCTGCGCCACTCCTGCTGGTCGTCAACCGGCAGTGAGGTGCTCAGGTTATCCCGGTGTTTGAAATGTCCCGCCAGTGTGGGAGCAGGGGCGGTCGCTAACCCCTCATTCATCCCAGAGTTCGGCGGCTTGATATATCTGATCGAAAACCGGCAAAACCGACCTATGTGACCAAATCGACCCGGCGAGGCGGTTGCTATACTGCGGTTGGTGGACATAATCTGGCCTTCGCGCCCCGCTTTTTGGCGAGGGCGGCTAACAGATGGGAAAGCGGTACATGGGAAAGTTGGACAATCAGAGTGTGTGGATCACCGGCGGTGGCACAGGCATCGGCGCAGCAGCAGCGTTGACTCTGGCACAGGCCGGGGCTGAGGTTTTTGTGTCCGGGCGGCGTCTGCAACCGCTTGAGTCGATTGTTCAGTCTATCGCCAAGGCCGGTGGAAAAGCCCATGCCGTGCCGCTGGATGTGGCCGACGCAGATTCGGTTGCCTCAGCCGCCGCTGATATTGGGCAGGTGAATATATTGGTCGCCAATGCCGGGTTGAACGTGCCAAACCGGTCGCTCGGGTCACTGACCTCTGACGATTGGGACCTTGTCATAGACGTCAATCTGAATGGTGTTTTCTACCCGGTAAGGGCCGTCTTGCCCGGTATGCGCGCCTCAGGCGGCGGATTGATGATTCTGATCTCAAGCTGGGCCGGCCGCTACGTTGGCCGCCTGACCGGGGCGTCATATAATGCCAGCAAAAGGGCGGTGCTCGCCTTGGGGGAAACGATCAATACCGAAGAAGGCGGGGCCGGAATAAGATCAACCGTCATCATGCCGGGCGAGGTGTCTACCGACATCCTGAAAACCCGACCCACCCCGCCATCCACGAAAGACATGGACCGTATGCTTCAGGGGCAGGACCTTGCTGACACCGTGCGCTTTGTTGCCGAGATGCCGGCGCATGTTTGTATTAACGAAATCCTGATCTCACCAACCTGGAACCGGTTTTACCAGGGTTTTGATGAACTTTGATGGACGGCCGGCCTGGCCGCGTTCCGTTTCCGTTATTACAGCGCCTTGAAAGAACGACTCGAACAGTGATCAAAACAGCAGTAATCGGCCTTGGAATAATGGGTCGGCGCATGGTCGAACATATGGAAATCCACCCACAGTTCGACGTGGTTGCCATGTGGGACCCGGACGCCGCAGCCTGCACTCTGTCGACGCAGCTTGCCCCGCAAGCTGTCATTGCAGACAGCGCGCAAGCCGCAATCGAAACCGCCGATCTGGTCTATCTGGCCTGCCCTCCAAAGCCGCGCAAGGCCTATGCCTTGATGGCTGCTTTGGCTGGTAAGGGCGTCTTTCTGGAAAAGCCTCTGGGTGTGGACATCGCAGAAAGCCGGGATCTGGTTGAACGGCTTGCAAAATCCGGCGTGCCGACCGCGGTCAACTTCACTCAGGCGGCAGGTGACGCATTGGCCAATGTCTTCAAGGATTCGCAGGCCGGGGCGCTGGGTGATCTTGCGGGCGCAGATATCGTGGTGACCTATGCGGCGTGGCCGCGCCAATGGCAACTGGGCGCGGACTGGCTTCGCTTTCGCGCCGAAGGTGGCATGACCCGAGAGGTCATCTCCCATTTCCTTTTCTTTAGCGAACGAATTCTGGGGCCACTGCACATTGTGTGGTCGCGGGCTGACTACCCCAATCGACAGGACCTTTGCGAAACCCATGTGGCCGCCCGTTTGGAAACTGAAACCGGCCTTCCTGTTACCATCATGGGAAGTGTCGGTGGCGCGCAGCCAGATCGGCAGGAACTAACAATCAAAGGTTCGGTTGTAAGCAGGCGCATCAGCGAATTCCACCTCGACGCGACCTCGGATGGCGGGCCTTATGTTGCGGTCGGCCAGATCCGGGAAGATCCGCGCGCAACCAGCCTGAAAGCCCAGCTTGATGATCTTGTCCTGCTTTGTGAAGGCAAGCCAAACAGCCTGGCAACCTCAGAGGAGGCGCTGCGCGTTCAGATTTTGGTCGAGGCCATATTGTCAGGCCCGACCTGACCCGTCACCTGGCCGCTCAACATTAGAAAGACATCCGATCATGCATCTTCGTGCGAATCACCACTATCCCTCGCGCCGCTCGGCCGTTGTTGCCGACAATTTGGTCGCCGCATCACAGCCATAATGGGCGTTAATACTGCCTATACTCCATATGGGTGATAATGCTGGGAGCCTTTGCGACCATGATAGTGCTGAAGGTGTTGTTTAGATAGGATAACCATTCTGTCAGTGCTTTATCCGAAGGATGTTGCCAATTCGCTCAGATAACAGCGTCGATAAGCATGGGCCCTGGAGTGGCAAATGACCGCCTCAAAGCCTGATTAAATTCCTCAGCAGTTGTCGCCCGAACGGCCTCGACGCCAAGTCCCCTCGCTATGCTGAGCCAGTCGAGTACCGGACGATCCAGATCAAACATATCTCTCGCTTTCTGACCCGCCTTCGCGCCAACATTTCGCAGTTCACCATGAAGAATCGCATACGAACGATTGTCATAGATCACCGTCGTTATGTTGAGGTTTTCCCGCGCCTGCGTCCACAAAGCCTGCACCGTATACATGGCGCTGCCATCTCCCGACAAACACAGAACACGCCGATCGGGACAGGCAATCGCAGCGCCGGTGGACTCGGGCAATGCGCGACCGATTGAACCACCGGTACCATATAGCCAATCATGCGGAGGGCACCCTTTGGTATAGGGATGAAGCGCTCGGCCCGCAGTGATCGATTCATCCGAAACGATCGCATTTTCTGGAAGCAAGTGACCGATCGCTGCACCGATGGAGTCTGCATTTAACTCACCACTTTGCAGAGTCGGCCGATCTAGGTTTTGCCCGTCATTCTTAGCTGGCTCAGCACCGACGCGACTGGCCAACCTCAATAACGCATCGCCAATATCTTCATTAACGTTGACAAGGTCATGAACCTTGCACCCATCAGGAATCAGCAGGCTAGGCAAATCCGGATAAGCAAAGAATGCTACCGGTGTTTTTGCACCGATTAGAATGACATGGCGTATATGTTTCGTTACCTCAAGTGCCTGACCAACGACATAGGGCAGCCTCTCAATAGTGACACGGCCTGCCCCTCGTTCAGTTCGTGCTGAGGCAAATTCTGCACGCACCTCCACCTCACACTGCCTTGCGATTGCGCCGACGTAAGCGAGCGCATCCGCTCGAAGCCCCTTGCCGCCGACAACAAGCATGGTGGGTTCGTTTAGTTTCAGAATTTTTGCACAGGCCTCAATCACCTCATCGCTGACACACGGCGCCGCCTCACCGCCTAACGGATCAGCAACTGACGCGGTTTGGGTCCAGGCCGTATCGGCCGGAAGAATCAGCGTTGAGATGCCACCCGGTGGTTTCATAGACGCGTTGACGGCTGCTGCTGCATCATTTCCAATATCATCAGCGGAACGGGATGTCCTAACCCAATCGGAAACGGGTCGCGCGATCCCTTCAATGTCCGCAGTTAGCGGAGCATCATATTGAACATGGTAGGTGGCATGTTCCCCAACGATGTTGACGATAGGGGTATTTGCTTTACGAGCGTTGTGAAGATTCGCTAATCCGTTGCCTAGCCCAGGTCCCAGATGCAGCAAAGTTGCCGCCGGACGATCAAGCATACGCCCATATCCGTCGGCGGCACCCGTTACTACCCCTTCAAACAAACACAGAACGCAGCGCATGCCATCCACCTGGTCCAGGGCTGCACAAAAGTGCATCTCTGATGTCCCCGGGTTGGTAAAACACACGTCAACATTGCTTGCCAACAGACTACGCACAAGTGATTCTGCACCATTCATGGGCTATTTCCCTTCAATAACAATGATTAGTCGACCTATTTAACTTGCACGCTTCGATTTACCGTCATTTCCACCAATTAGGTCTGTGCGTGGTTCTGGGGTATGGATTAGCAAGTCTCTGATTGGTCAGAATGAATTCTGGAGAAGGACTATAAAGGCCATATCATGACGAAACCACTGTGCATTGTTATTGGCGTCGGTCCAGGGAATAGAGCGTCTTTCGCAAGGCGTTTCTCAAGCGATGCTCATCACGTCGCAATCTTTGCCCGAAATGCCAATTACCTCCGGTTGCATCCCAGATGCTGCGCTCAGGCCAGCGCGGCAGGGATTCTGTGTGCCTGATGGCGGGTGGGGGGTCGATGGTTGCAAGTAAGGGGGCTGGATTTCAGCGCCGCTACCTCCATAGCGGTC
>JABINT010000030.1 GCA_018698075.1 Acidiferrobacteraceae bacterium | reverse complement strand
CAATTGGGCGAGATCACTGACCGCAGTATCCGTTGTGTCCCGCAAGATACGTTCAAGCACGACCAGATCTTCACTGCTGACCAGGCTGAACTGCTCAAACAGTTCGCTATCGGGGCTAACGCCGGAGAAAATCTCGACCATCGTTGCTGCAACTTTATGCCCCATCGCCAGAAAGTCATCAAAGAGCCCGGCATCGCGCAGCAATTGGGTGACCAGAGGGTTAGAGGGCAGTCGGCCCGGATCAAAGGCTGGATCATCTGGATTGCCAAAGAGGATATTTTCGGCAACAGTGATGTTGACATTGTAGATATCCGGATCAAACGCCACGAACTCAAGGCCTTTGGCGCGGATTTGCTCACGCGCTTTTAGAAATCGAGCCCGAATGTCATCCTGATCCGAAAGCGCAGCGTGCATGCCAAGGCCAAAACGGTACCCATCTTCATCAAGCTGCACCACCGCTAGTACTTTTATTGCTTTTTCCAGTAGCGCGCGCTCATCCGAAAGATTGCCGGCAGCTAAATCGAGCCACGGCATCGCCGCACTATCTGTGCTATTGCCCGATGCCAGAGCTTCGCGCAAGCGCCGCTGCTCAGCCTTATCCTCAGTCTTCGGGTCCAGATTTTGTGGCGAATTCATCAAGCCATAGTACAAATTGTGACTGATAGTCCCGGAAAAAATATGAGCACTCGAGCCGACCCAGGCGGCCCTTCGCCCGGGAACTGCCTCGGGCACTTCAGACCAATCCAGATCATTAATACTCAAACGACCCGCCGTTGGCCACAATACCCGCGCGGCCAACCCAGCCAGGTGGCTCTTGCCTGATCCCGCGCCACCTACCACTGCGACATGGGTATCCAGTGGTAGTGAAAAACTGGCTCCGCTGACCGTTTGACTGTTTTCGTCCTCGCCGTAACTGACGTTACTGGCAGTCAACGTTCCCCTGAGTGACTCAACAACCTCTTGGTCTTCAAGTATCGAGGCTTTAATCATGTTTTCCGGCTCAAACTGCTTCGCAACTTGCTCGTACTTAACCCGCGTATCCTCGAAGACCTGGTAGAACTTAAGCAGCTCTTTCCATGGCGGGCCAATATCCTTGTAGGCCGCAAGAACAGCCACCAGCGCCCCAAGCGACACATCCCCTTGAATAACAAGGTAGCCGCCAATTGAGAAAAAGAAGAAAGGGGTCACCTGTGCCAGAATATTATTGAGAAACTTGATAAAGAATTTACGTCGATAAAGCTCCTCCCGGATATCGAATATCCGTCCCAACTGGTTTGATGTCTTTGCTCTTTCAAATCGCCCGCTGTCATTGGCATGAATGTCAGTAGCTCCCTGCACGGTTTCCCCGATATGGCCCGCGAGCAACCGGACCGTTTGCACCCGAGTCTTTGCCAGGGCGTTGACTTTTGCCTGCAGCTTTGGAATCAGGTACATCTGCGGTGGGTACAGGGCTATCGATGCCAGGCCGAGCCAAAGATCCTGCTGGAAAATGAACGAAAGATAAGTCAGCAACAACGCGCCTTGGAATGCCGGCGCCGCTATGGCATCTCCGATCAGACCGCCCAGCGGTTCGGTCTCGGCAGTGATCATTGGAATAATCTCAGCCGGCGTAGTGCGTCGGATATGAGCCGAGGGAAAACGAAGAATTCGGGTGTAAAGATCAAAACGGAAGCGTCGTAACATCCGCTCGCCCAAAACACCTTTATAGACATTCAGGTAAAACTTCAGAGCACCTGATATAACCACAACCAGCAAAAAAGCAACCGACAGCGCCAGTAGATAGCTGACCTGATTCACCCCAAACCCCAGGATCTCATCAGGCATGTCAACGCCGCCGATAGCCTGGTTTATGATCCGTTTAGGGATATCGAGGGAGATATAGACCAACGGCATTGTCAACACCGTTAGCAAAAGCAGGAATAACTGTCCGCGCAGGGTATAGCGCAGAACATAGCGGTAGATCGATCGATCGATCTCGGGAGCATCGGCCCCGCTCGAGGTCTGGGGCTGCGCCCCTGGGCTATCTTCAGTCATTGGCTAGTTTCAGCGGATAATAGACGCCTTATAACACATCGCCGCGGATTGGCTGTTTTGATTGCGCGGGCAAAGAAAAGGAAGCGTTATCGATATGTCAGTCGCCGTGGTGCTTAAAGGCTATCCCCGCCTGTCCGAGACCTTCATTGCGCAGGAAATTTACACCCTGGAGCGCGAGGGTATCGAGCTACAACTGGTTTCGCTTCGACACCCTACCGACCCGCATACCCATCCGATTCATTCAAAGATTCATTCACCGGTCAACTATCTCCCCGAATACCTCTACCAGGAGCCGCTGCGGGTCTGGAATAGCTGGCGGATCGCCAGGCAGTTTGCAGGCTATCATCGGGCGCGGCAAATTTGGCTGGCCGATTTAAGAAGAGACCCCTCAGTGAACCGAATTCGTCGCTTTGGGCAATCCCTGGTGCTGGCTGCTGAGTTATCCGAAAAAACAAAACATCTTTATGCTCATTTTCTACACACCCCGGCGTCTGTGACACGTTACGGGGCAACTATTCGGCACCTGCCCTGGTCCTTCTCTGCACATGCCAAGGACATATGGACTACGCCCAAATGGGAGAAAACCGAAAAACTCGCGGACTGCACGTGGGCGGTAACCTGTACTGAAAACGGCTATCAGCACCTCGCGGCGCTGGCAAATGAAGGTGACCAGCTGCACCGGCTATACCACGGCCTCGATGGAGACCTATTTTCCGACCCAGGGCCAATTGCGAGCGATCGCGATGGCTCTGATCCGGATTCCCCGGTTCGGATTCTCAGTGTGGGCCGTGCTGTGCCAAAAAAAGGCTTCGATGTGTTGTTACGCGCCCTTGCCCAACTGCCGGACGAAATACACTGGCAATGGCGCCATGCGGGTGGCGGCGAACAATTACATTCTTTAAAGGCTATTGCCGCGAAGCTCGGGCTGACGGAACGCATCCAGTGGCTGGGACCTTTGCCCTCGGAGCAGATCCTTTACTGGTACCGTGACAGTGATCTTTTTGTTCTGCCGAGCCGGATCACCCCCTCAGGAGACCGGGACGGGCTACCCAATGTGCTGATGGAAGCTGCCAGCCAGAGGCTCGCCAGTATTTCCTGCGCCCTGCCTGGGATCGAGGAATTCATCGAAACCGAACACCAGGGTCTGCTGGTACCAGCAGACGACGCAACGATGCTGTCGGGAGCTATCCGCCGTGCAGTCACACACCCCGCACTTCGGCGCCAGCTCGGACTTGCGGCATTACAGCGGCTGCGTGAGGATTTCGATCACGCCTCAAACATTAAGCCGTTGCTGGCCCTGCTGAGCTCGGCAAGCAAGTCACGCTAATGCATATTGGCTTTTACGCGCCCCTAAAGGCGCCGGATCACCCTGCACCTTCTGGGGACCGGGCCCTCGCTCAGTTGATGTGGCGTGTATTTGAGCATACCGGCCATCGAGTCAGTCTAATGAGCCGTTTTCGCTCATTGGATATCCAGGGGGACCCCAAACAGCAACGCCAGTTAGCAAAAAATGCGGGCATAGAATCTCGGCGGCTATCCGGAAAACTGTTAACAGCAACCGCTGGGGAGCGGCCCGATTTATGGTTCAGTTACCATCTCTACCATAAGGCGCCCGATTGGATCGGCCCTAGCGTGGCGACGCGTCTGGGGATTCCCTACGTCGTTGCAGAAGCCTCCTACGCCCCCAGCCAGGAGAACGGGCCGTGGGACATAGGGCTTCGACAAACAGCTAAAGCGCTCTCGCACGCTCGCGGGGTACTCTCGTTGAACCCGCGGGATCTTAAGTGCATCCAGGGGCTGCTCAACCCCGATGCCCACCAGTTACTGCTTAAACCGTTTTTAGTCGATGCCTTCCCAGCAGATCGCTCGCATCGAGAGCGCCGTGCAAAACTCGCAAAGCATTACGGTTTGGCTGTCGACCAACCTTGGCTGATAGCGGTGGCAATGATGCGCTTGGGTGATAAGAGTAGATCATACTCAATGCTTGCGCAGTCACTATCACTTATAGAAGATCTACCCTGGCAGATTATCCTTGTCGGCGACGGCCCAGCACGGACAGAAATTGAAAAAGCCTTTGCATCCGTGGCGCAACAGCGGGTCTGTTTTTGTGGCCAGCTCGATCCCGTGGCAACAGCGGATCTGCTGACTGCGGCAGACCTATTCACCTGGCCCGCGATCAACGAAGCATTCGGCATGGCGATACTTGAGGCTCATCGCCACGGCCTACCCGTTGTTGCCGGATATACTGACGGTGTCGCCAGTTTGGTAAACGACGGGCAAACCGGCCTGCTGACGCGGCCACCCGAGCCAGTGGTTTGTGCAAGTGCGATACGCAAACTTCTCGAAGATCCTGATCTGCGTCGGCGGATGGCTTTAAGCGCCCGCGACAAGTTCCTTGAGCAGCATGATTTTGATGCCGCTGCCAGTCGAATTCAGCAGTTCTTGTTACAGGTACGGCCTTAATGAGTAAGATTCTTTTCCTGCGCCACGGCCCAACCGATTGGAATGCGGCGGGCCGGATCCAGGGCCATACCGATACATCGCTCAGCCTGGAGGGTGAAACATTGGTTCGATCCTGGTGCATTCCCCCTCAGTACGCTGGCTGGCACTGTTATGCAAGCCCCCTGCAGCGTGCCCGCCAGACCGCCGTGCTGCTTGGCTGCTCTGATCCGGAACCCGTCTCAGCACTGCAGGAAATGAACTGGGGCGCCTGGGAGGGCCTTACATTGGGAGCATTACGGCAACAGAATCCGGCAGGCCTGCAAAGTAACGAAGTCCGGGGGCTCGATTTTCGCCCGCCCGAAGGTGAGAGTCCTCGCGAGGCCCGCGAGCGCCTGGCACACTGGCTATTCTCACGCATCAGCGACGAATTGCCTGCCATCGCTGTTTGCCATAAAGGACTGCTGCGCGCAGCCCTGAGCCTCGCTACGGACTGGGATATGACCTGTGACCCGCCGGTAAAATTGCAGGACCATTGCGCCCATTGTTATCGCGTCTCAGACAACCGTTTAGAAGTGGATGTGCTGAATATTCCGCTGGCAACCCACCCAACCGAGTAACAAAGAAATGAACCCAGTACGCGCTCGAGAGTTGGGGCTGGCTTTTCCTGGAACGCCTGGGGTCGACAACGCCATTACCGACGTCCCTGGGGTAGAAGTCGGATTTGCGACCCTGGTTAAAGGTGACGGGCCATTGCAAGTTGGCCGGGGCCCGGTGCGCACGGGGGTGACGGCAATTTTGCCCCGAGGACGGGATCCAGTACCTAAACCCGTCTGGGCGGGAACTCATGCCCTCAATGGCAATGGCGAGATGACCGGCACCCACTGGATAACCGATGGCGGATACTTCATCGGCCCAGTGATGATCACCAATACCCACAGCGTTGGCCGGGTACATCAGGCGGCGGTGCGATGGATTATTGATACTTACCCCGAGCACTGGGGAAGCGAACACCTTTGGGCTATGCCGGTCGTTGCCGAGACCTACGACGGTGTTCTTAATGACATTAACGGCCTGCACGTTACCGAGGCTGACGCGCGTGACGCACTGGACAGTGCAGCTTCGGGCCCCGTTACCGAAGGCAACGTCGGTGGCGGCACAGGAATGATCTGTTATGACTTTAAAGGCGGCACAGGAACAGCATCACGGCGTGTCAGTGTTGGCGGAAGAGAGTTCACAGTTGGCGTTCTGGTACAGGCCAACCATGGCCGGCGTACTGATCTCACTGTTCTGGGTGTTCCCGTTGGCCAGCATCTGAGCGACGGCATCCTGCCCCGAGACAACGAGACCGGATCCATTATTGCTGTTATTGCAACTGATGCTCCGTTGATGCCTCACCAGCTTCGACGTGTGGCCAAACGCGGGAGTATTGGCGTTGGCCGCGGCGGCACAACTGGTGGCAACAGCTCGGGGGATATTTTTCTCGCTTTCAGCACGGCCAACCCGATGCCCATCAGCGATATGGCCCAAAGGCATGAGCAATTTTCCTGGACCGGTGATGATCTTTGCGACACGTTATATGCTGGCGCTGTCGAGGGCATCGAAGAAGCTGTCGTCAACGCGATGGTAGCGGCCAAAAGCATGATGACTTTACGTCCAGCTGGACACAACTGCCGCGCAATTGATCACACCGCCCTGGTCGATCTAGCGCGTCGCTACGGTCGACTTAAGGATTAACGTCCTTGAGCCACTTCTGCACCAGTTGCACATCACCATCGCGGTAATCCAACCTTCCATAAAACCCGCGCACCGCGAGATTATCACTGCGGATCATTGCCTGAATCTTAGGCACATTCCGCTCACGCATCCAGCTCTCTGCCTGGGCCATCAAGGCGCGACCCACACCCTGGTGTCGGCAGTCCGGATCAACCGCAAGATAGTAGACCCAGCCGCGGTGTCCATCGCAGCCCATCATGACACTGCCGCACAAGCGCCTGTCCTGCTCCGCAATCAGCAGGGCTGATGAAGAGTTGGCAAGGCACTGGCGAATATCATCTTCTGGATCATTCCAGGGCCGGGTCAGATCGCAAGCACGCCACAACTTCAACAGCGGGTCACGGTCGGCAGTCGCAAAAGACCGGAAAGTCACCTGTTGTAGTGGCCCCGAGTTCATTGGGCCAACCACCGTTTAAGATATTGGGCTGTTGCCTTGGCGCCGCCACAGCTTTGCCGTTTAAAACGCACCGGGCCACCCTCTAGCAGATCATCTACCGCTTTCGCCAGCGCAGCAGGCGTCAGCATCGACTCATCAAGCACCACAACCCGGCCTTGCTGATGCAGGCGCGCTGCCCGTGCGCCCTGCTCGGTTTCGCTACCGTCACCGGTAAAGGGCACCACCAGCGCTGGCGCGCCGCTTACCAGAAGATCAATGGCGCTGTTGTATCCTATTTGAGAAACAGACAAGCGACAGCTTCCTAACAGCGCGCGAAAATCCGGGCGGTTTGACTCTATGGTAACGCGCCTGGGCGCCCGGGCTCTCAGGTCGTTTAATGCTTGGGGATCGGGCGTTGCGCCGGCCAGTATCCGCCATCTCACATCGGGATAACACGACAGAGCAGCCGAGTCGACCGCGCACCGATACAATGCGTTTCCTGCCGCACCGCCTCCGGCCGACACGATGATTTCGCCCTCTTCGATGGCGTCTGGGATCGTCCCCGGCCCCGTGTCGACCAAACCCGTGTAATGCGAAAAATCGTCAATCTCGCCGGCTTTAGCAAACGACTCTGAAAAAGGCAAAAAATCCTCTACACCGTGTATCAGTACACTTTGATAATAATCACGTAAAAGCTGAACGGTTTCCGCCTCGCGGTCGCCTGTGCGGCGTTGGATGCTATCGCGCACTGAGCAAACGACACTGGTTCCTTGAGTTTTTGCAGCTTCAAGCAATGGCAAAAGCTCAAACCGGAACCTGCGCCTGCCGAACGGAAAGAGTTCGGTTACCAGCACTTTGGGATTCAGATCGTGGAAAATGTCCAGTAGTTGCTTACTCCGCCTTTGCTGTAATTGCTGAGTGACTGGCTCACCCTGGAAATCTACAATGGCTGAAAAATATAGATCAGCGCTGCGAACGGGCTCAAGCTGGTGGACCCGAACCGCCGGCTCCGGGAGTTGTGGCACCGGCATGCCGCCGCTGACCACTTCTGCCCTGATGCCCGCATCAACGCAGGCATGCGCCAATGCCATTGTCCGGCGAAAATGCCCGATACCCAGCAGGTGTTGAACGTAAAAGAGAACCAAGATGCGAGAGCTGTCTCGCCAGGCGGTCAGGCGATATCCTGGTGATGAATAGATCCGCCACCAAGAAGAGTATCAACCCGTTCGCAAATGACTTCCAAGCCCGATAGCAGAGCGTTGGCGCCAGCAGCGGATGGCAATCCCTGACGCTCAAGGGCGCGAAGCGCGGCAGACATTGCCTGTGGTGAGCGATCACCTTCACTATCAAGCATTGCAATCAAGCCCAACGATGCTGCCCGGCGGGCACGCAGGGTCTGCTCCATGCGTGGCGTCGATCGAGGCACCAATACAGCGCGCTTATCTAAAGAGAGGATTTCGCAAAAGGTGTTGTATCCACCCATGGCAACCACACCGACGGCGCGATCCATCAGCAACTCCATATGGGCATCGAAAGTGATGACATGCACACCTTTCAAACGGGAGATCCGGTGCTGAAACCCACGCCTGAGCGTTTGTGCCATAAATGGTCCCAACACGATGACCACCGGCATGGCCGGCCGTGGCTGACTCTCGAGCGCGCTCAACACCCAGTCAATCAGTGTTTCCCCATCGCCGCCACCGCCTGGGGTCACCAGCAAAAAGGGGTCGGCTGGAAGGCTAACGGGCGCTTTTGTCAACTCCGGTATTGTGCGCTTGAGGTAACCGGTATAAACCATCATCTCCTGCGACCGCTCACTCACCTCGAGGCCTGCCAGCGGGTTGCCCATCGCCTTTACCCCGAAGACCCAAATCTCCTCAAAGTAGTTCTCAAGATCCTTGGGTGTACCGCGATTCTCCCAGTCAGCTTTTAACAGTACCGAATCATCCAAGATGTCCCGCAAACCAAGTACCGTCTGGACTCCTTTTCGCCGAAGCGTCTCCAGAGTGACGGCCACCTCACCGCGTAGTCCCAGTGGCTCTTTATCTACCAGAAAAAGATCCGGCGCGAACGTAGCAGCAGTTTGCGCAACAATCGAGGAGCGTAACTCCAGAGTCCGAACGAGATCGATATGCTCAGACAGCGGGGTATAGTCCCCACCGCGTAATTTGACGACACCTGGTATTCGTACGAAATCCACTCGGCTCTTGAAATCGAAACTACCGATAATCGGCGAGCCTGAGATGATCAGAACATTAAGGCCCGCAAAATGATCTACCAGGGCATGGGCGATGGTCCGGCAGCGACGCAAATGCCCAAGACCAAATGAGTCGTGGCTGTAAATCAGGATCCGCTTGCCCTTCAATTTAGTATTCAAGTGTCTTACTCCCCCGGCGGTGTAGCCGACTCAACCAGAATTTTGCCCGTCGCACTGGCAACCTCTATGTTTGACTGATTAGTACAACAACACTCGAGCTCAACAATCCCACCCTTAAACTTCGCCTTATCTATCTTGGACAGAACTCGCCAGTGCGCACGCAGCGTATCACCTGGCCGAACGGGGGCTATGAATCGACAGTTGTGCTCCAAATAAGCGATCGCAGTGCCGGCAAAATACAGCCCTATCGGAGCTGCGATAAAGGCACTAGTGAAAGGCCCGTGAAGGATACGACCACCAAAGCGTGACTGGGAGGCAAAACTTTCATCAACGTGCAAAGGATTAAAGTCACCAAACAAGCCCGCGGCGTTAACAAGATGAGTCTCTGTGATGGTCAGAACATAGTCAAACTCATCGCCAATAGCAACCTGATTATAGGCCCTACCCTCTGGAATTCGTACCACGTTCTAGCCCCCTCACTCCAAACAAGTTGATACTTCCGAACTCAGCCAACGGTTTAAGTCAGCCCAACCGAACTGATCACTGATCACTGATCACTGATCAGTCTACTGACATGGATTATAGCCGTGACGCCATTAATCTACGGCGCTCCTGCAGCAAAGGGGATGTCGCTCAAGCCGGCCAGTTTTTATTGACGCTATGACGATCCCCATAGTCCGTGCACCATTGGACGTCTGTCGCCTTGATCTTGGCTAATTTGGCGATGATGGGGAAACTGACAACTTTGCAAGAAGGCGTTAGGATTGGCCCTTCAATTGTGGAGCTACCTATTGTCTATTTTCGAACAATCATTGGCGAAAGATCGGGCGAATTTCGAACCCTTATCCCCGGTCAGTTTTCTTCGCCGAGCGGCCCAAGTGGCGCCGCGTCATACCGCTATTATTCATGGAAAACGCCGCTATACCTACGCGCAGTTCTGGGAGCGCTCATGTCGTTTGGCATCCGCACTCGCTGCCAGAGGAATCGGACCTGGTGACTGTGTTGCCATCATGGGCGCCAACACACCCGAAATGCTCGAGGCGCATAACGGAGTGCCGATGCTTGGGGCGGTTCTCAACTCTCTTAATATTCGATTGGATGCAAAAACAATCGCGTTCGTCCTCGACCACGGTGAAGCCCGGGCGATACTGACCGATCGCGCTTTTTCCGCAACCGTTAAGGAGGCGTTATCTCTCGTATCCCGGCCACTGATGGTAATTGATATCGATGATACCGAGGACGATGGTGGTGAACTTATCGGCGAGACAGACTACGAGGCATTTATCGGTAACGCGAGCCCGGAATTTTGCTGCAACCAGCCAGAAGACGAATGGCAATCCCTGTCGCTGCTCTATACATCTGGGACGACTGGCAATCCCAAAGGTTGTGTTTATCATCATCGTGGCGCGTACCTTAATGCGTTGGGCAACATGTCCACCGTCGGGCTTGATCGAAAGTCTGTCTATCTGTGGACCCTGCCAATGTTTCACTGCGATGGCTGGACTTTCACATGGGCAGTCACGGCAGCACTCGCAACCCATGTTTGCCTGCGAGCTGTCGAACCAAGCCAGGTATTTCGTTCGATTTCGGATCACGGGGTGACTCATATGTGCGGCGCCCCGATCGTACTTAATATGCTGGCCAATGCGCCCGCTAAAAGCAAAGTGCCTCTTCCACAGGCGGTCGAGATAGCTACCGGGGGCGCTGCTCCGCCCTCAGCAGTGATTGAGGCTATGGAGGCTGACGGCTTTCGTGTCACTCACCTGTACGGCCTTACCGAGACCTACGGCCCGGCAACGGTGTGCATTCCTCAGGAAGACTGGCCTGCGCTCGAACTTAAACAGCGATCGAGTCGTATGGCGCGCCAGGGTGTCCATTACGGCACTTTAGAAAACGCGAGCGTCAAGGACTCAAAGACGATGGAGGATGTACCCTGGGACGGTGAAACCTTCGGTGAAGTGATGGTCCGCGGAAACACAGTAATGAAAGGCTACTTGAAAAATCCGAAAGCGACCATCGATGCGTTCGCCGGCGGATGGTTTCATACCGGCGATATAGCCGTTCGGCACGCTGATGGCTACATTGAAGTGAAAGACCGCTCCAAGGACATCATCATTTCAGGTGGGGAAAATATCTCTAGCCTGGAGGTTGAAGAAGCGCTCTACCGACACCCTAAGATCCTGGAAGCTGCCGTAGTCGCACGGCCCGACGAAACCTGGGGTGAAAGCCCCTGCGCTTTTGTCACTCTGCGTGAAGGCGCACAAGTTAAGGCGCGCGAGATTATCGAGTTCTGCCGGGATAACCTTGCCCATTACAAGGCGCCACGCACAATCGTATTTTGCGCCCTACCGAAAACCTCGACCGGAAAGATTCAGAAATTTGTCTTGCGGGAGATGGCTCAGAACCTTAGGGACTAAGAGCTCAGTGCGAGACCAGGCAGACTGTCAGGTGACCAGCGCTACAATTGGTATTGAACGAGGTTATCGCGCACGATCAGGCCGCCTTCTAAAATCTCACAGCGAAGCCCGCCCTTATGAGTCAGGCGCTTAACCAGATCGGGCACACCCAGCAGGTCCTGCAAATAAGCGCACGGCTCACACAACTCTATACCTTGCACCTGTACTTCACCCACGCCGAATGTCACGCCGACCAACGAATTCAAAAAGACGCCCTCGGTCACCAGGTTACGGCGAAATGCAGTCACGGGTAGCGGTTTTGCAAGCTCACTGTTCAGAGCGTCGATAACCTCGCTCTCGATCAAGGTCAGTTGGGTCTTTGACGGCGCACCTGTTGCACAGTAGCGATCCCCCCTTAAACCTTCGCCGGCTATAGCAACAGCCTCGGTTACCGCCTTGATCGGGCCCCCTTCAGTCGGGGACATGCAAACGGCAATAATTCGCCCTGCGCTGTGCATACTGCTGCGTCCGGATTACAGCGGAATATTGCCGTGTTTTCGCCAGGGGTTATCCAACTGCTTGTTTCGCAGCATGGATAACGAGCGGCACAGGCGCCGGCGGGTATCACGGGGCAAAATCACGTCGTCAATAAATCCCCGATGCCCTGCGACGAAGGGATTGGCGAATTTCTGTCGGTATTCTTCGGTACGCTGAGCAATCTTTTCCTCGTCTCCGATATCCTCACGGAAGATGATCTCAACGGCTCCCTTGGGTCCCATTACCGCGATTTCGGCACTCGGCCAGGCCAGGTTGACGTCGCCTCGCAGGTGTTTCGATGCCATAACATCGTATGCGCCACCGTAGGCCTTACGGGTAATCACGGTAACCTTAGGCACGGTGCACTCAGCGTAGGCGTAAAGTAATTTGGCGCCGTGGCGAATAATCCCTCCGTACTCCTGTGCAGTACCGGGTAAAAAACCGGGAACGTCGACAAAAGTTAAAATCGGTATCGAAAAAGCGTCGCAAAAACGCACAAAGCGGGCCGCTTTAACGGACGACTGGATATCCAGACACCCTGCGAGCACCATTGGCTGATTGGCCACCACGCCAACCGTTAAGCCTTCCATGCGCCCGAACCCAGTAATAATGTTGCCGGCGTAATCGGGCTTAAGTTCAAAAAAATCACCGTCATCCAAAACCTTGGTAATCAATTCATGCATATCGTACGGTTTGTTCGGATTATCCGGAATCAAACTGTCCAGCGAGACTTCCACACGATCAGCAGGATCCACCGCCTCGCGCTCAGGCGGGTCGGCCATATTGCTAAGCGGTAGAAAATCGAAAAAACGCCGCAGATTCAACAAAGCGTCTATGTCGTTATCAAACGCGCCATCAGCCACACCGGAGCGGCTGGAATGGGTACTCGCGCCGCCGAGCTCCTCATGGGTGACGGTTTCATGGGTCACAGTCTTGACAACTTCTGGGCCGGTTACAAACATATAGGAGGTATTGCGAACCATGAAGACAAAGTCTGTTATCGCAGGGGAATACACCGCTCCACCGGCGCAAGGACCCATGATCATGGAGATCTGCGGAATGACACCTGAGGCCAAAACATTGCGCTGGAAGACCTCTGCGTAACCCGCTAGCGAATCAATACCTTCCTGGATCCTCGCACCGCCCGAGTCATTCAGTCCTATAACGGGAGCACCCACCTTCATTGCATGATCAAGGATCTTGCAGATTTTGCCGGCATGGGCCTCTGATAATGACCCGCCAAACACGGTGAAATCCTGGCTGAAAACGAAAACCGTGCGCCCGTTGATGGTACCGTGGCCAGTAACCACGCCATCGCCTGGAACTGTTTTTTCGGCCATGTCAAAATCGGTGCAGCGGTGCTCGACAAATACGTCCCACTCCTCGAAACTGTTCTCGTCAAGCAGCACACCGATACGTTCGCGGGCCGTCAGCTTGCCTTTGGCATGCTGCGCCTCGATACGCTTTTGACCGCCGCCCTGCTCGGCCGCCAGACGCCGACGCTCTAATTCTTCAATAATTTGCTGCATAAGTTTTTAAGCTCTCGAGCGTTGGATCATGTTCAGCACCTCTTGTGCAGCCTGGGGAATATTAGTGCCAGGGCCGTAAAATGCAGCAACCCCCAAGCTCGCCAACCGTTGCCGGTCCGCCGTCGGTACCACGCCACCGAGAACCACGATAATCTCTGTGGCTTGGTGTCTATCCAATGCTTCAATGACCTGCGGCACCAGCGTGTCGTGACTTCCCGCCTGAGAGGATATGCCAATAACATGCACGTCGTTATCAATAGCCTGTCGGACAACCTCCTCGGGTGTCTGAAACAAAGGGCCGATGTCAACATCAAAACCAATATCCGCAAACGCTGTGGCAATGACCCGAGCGCCTCGATCGTGCCCATCCTGCCCTAACTTCGCAACGAGAATTCTCGGGCGTCGGCCCGCATCTCGCGCAAAATCGGCCACGGCGCTGCGAATTGCGCCAAACTTCTCGTCATCCTGGTATGCTTCGCTGTACACCCCTGAAATCGTCCCGATCTGAGCCTGGTGACGGCCGAAAACCTGCTCCAAAGCAAGAGAAATTTCCCCTACGGTGGCGCGTGCACGTGCCGCCTCAAGCGCATACTCTAGCAGGTTCGCTCCGGCCTGCCCGGCAGCCTCGGTGAGCCCCGTTAACGCCTGCTGGCAGCGATTCTCGTCACGGGTGTTACGCACCTGCTCCAGTCGCCCGAGTTGGGTATTACGTACTACAGAATTATCTATGTTGAGAATATCCACATCGGCGTCAGCACTGCTCTGGTAGCGATTCACCCCCACCATTACTTCCTCACCGCGATCAACACGGGCCTGACGGCGCGTCGCCGACTCCTCAATACGCCGTTTTGGCACTCCACTGGTAACCGCTTCGGTCATGCCGCCCATCGCTTCAACTTCGTCAATCAACGAACGTGCATGGCTGACCAGAGAGGCAGTCAGGTTTTCTACATAGTACGAACCCCCCAAGGGATCAACCACTCGAGTTATCCCAGTCTCCTCTTGCAGAATGAGCTGGGTATTGCGTGCAATATGGGCCGAAAAATCCGTAGGCAACCCCAGGGCTTCATCGAAACTATTGGTGTGTAACGACTGAGTGCCCCCAAACACCGCGGCCAGGGCTTCGATCGTGGTACGGATAATATTATTGTAAGGATCCTCACCGGTCAGGCTCACACCAGATGTCTGGCAGTGCGTACGCAACATGAGCGAGCGCCGATCAGACGGGTTAAATTTTTCCTTAATCAGTTCGGCCCAGAGTAATCGGGCGGCCCGTAACTTGGCCACCTCCATGAAAAAGTTCATGCCAATACCGAAGAAGAACGACAGACGCGGCGCAAACCGATCGATGCCCAACCCACTGTTAACTGCCGTGCGCACATACTCGACGCCATCAGCTAAGGTGTAGGCCAATTCCTGTACCGCTGTTCCACCCGCTTCTTGGATGTGGTAACCCGAAATAGAAATCGGGTTGAACCGGGGCATATGCTGAGCCGTATAACCAATAATATCCGACACGATCCGCATGGACGCCTGCGGCGGATATATATAGGTATTTCGAACCATAAACTCCTTGAGAATATCGTTCTGCAGGGTGCCGGATAGCTTCGCGATCTCAACTCCTTGCTCCTCACCCGCCACAATGAACATCGCAAGCACCGGCAGCACGGCCCCGTTCATGGTCATGGATACAGACATCTCGCCCAGAGGAATCTGGTCAAAAAGGATTTTCATGTCCTCAACTGAATCGATCGCCACTCCGGCCTTGCCAATATCGCCTGTGACCCTCGGGTGATCGGAGTCATAACCACGATGGGTTGCCAGGTCAAAAGCCACCGACAAGCCGCTTTGGCCTGCGGCCAGATTGCGCCGGTAAAACGCGTTGGATTCTTCAGCCGTAGAAAACCCAGAGTACTGACGGATTGTCCAGGGCCGTCCGGCGTACATGGTTGCGCGGACGCCACGCTGATAAGGCGGGAACCCAGGCAAAGATGCTTGATGGCCAAGAGTGTCCAGATCATCAACGGTATAAAGCGGCTTAACCGTTATACCTTCGGGAGTCTCCCACTCGAGAGATTCGCGATCCCGATCACCCAATTCCTGCTCGGCGAGCGCAGTCCATTGCGCGAGAGTCACGTCTTCCGAATCACTCATGGGTCACTTCGCGGTGCGATCAACGGGGATAACCGATAGTCGATAACGCCTGGGCAATCTCATCGAGGATTACAGGGTCATCGATCGTTGCCGGCATTTTCCAGGGCGTTCCATCAGCAATGCTGCGCATGGTGCCTCGCAAAATTTTTCCCGAGCGCGTTTTGGGTAACCGTTTAACCACCAAAGCCTGTTTGAAGGCGGCGACGGGTCCTATACGGTCACGCACCATCGCCACGGCCTCGGCAACGATCTCATCATCGGCCTGCTCGCATCCAGCGCTCAACACCAGAAAACCCATCGGCACCTGACCTTTGAGATCGTCTGCCACCCCGGTCACTGCGCACTCAGCGACTGCCGGATGATCTGCCAGAACCTCCTCCATGGCGCCGGTCGACAGCCTGTGTCCGGCCACATTGATGATGTCGTCCGTACGCGACATGACAAACACATAGTCATCACTATCAATAATGCCTGCATCCGAGGTGTTGTAGTACCCCTCAAACTGCTTGAGGTACGAATCAAAGTGGCGTTGGCGTGCGTTCCACAGGGTTGGGAAAGTGCCCGGAGGCAAAGGCAATTTGGCGGCCAAAGTGCCAATCTCCCCCGCCGGGGCCTGTCGGCCATTGTCGTCGAGAACCTGCAAATCCCAACCCGGCACCGCAACCGAGGGCGAACCCTCTTTGATGGGCAACAAACCAAGGCCCGCACAATTGGCGGCGATAGACCAACCGGTTTCTGTTTGCCACCAGTGATCAATCACAGGGATACCCAGTTTGTCCTCCGCCCAGTGCAAAGTATCTGGATCAGTGCGCTCACCCGCCAGGAACAAATAGCGAAGCGAGGAAAGATCGTATCGTCGAATATGCTCGCCAGTCGGATCCTCTTTCTTGATAGCACGAAACGCCGTTGGCGCAGTGAACAGAACCCGAACGTCGTTCTCGGATATGACGCGCCAGAAGGCGCCTGGATCTGGCGTGCCCACTGGCTTGCCTTCATACAATATGGTGGTATTGCCCGCGAGCAAAGGGGCATACACGATATAGGAGTGCCCCACCACCCAGCCGACATCCGAGGCTGCCCAAAAGGCCTCGCCAGGTTGCACGCCATAAATGTTCTCCATCGTCCATTTCAGGGCGACGGCGTGGCCTCCATTGTCCCGTACCACACCCTTGGGCTCGCCAGTCGTGCCAGAGGTATACAGGATATACAGCGGGTCGGTTGCCAGAACCGGTACGCAGTCCTGAGCGCTTGCGCCAGCGAGCGCCTCATCCCAGTCGACATCCCTGCCGGCTTGTAGCGATGCCTCAACCTGCGGTCGCTGCAGGAGAACACAAAAATCAGGCTGATGGGTTGCCAGTGAGATAGCTTCATCAAGCAAAGGTTTGTAAGCCACTACCCGTCCGGGCTCAATACCACAAGACGCGCTGATGATCGCTTTGGGTGTGGCATCATCAATGCGAACCGCCAACTCATTGGCCGCAAACCCCCCAAATACTACCGAATGCACGGCGCCGATCCGGGCGCATGCCAGCATCGCTATCGCCGCCTCAGGCACCATTGGCATATAAATAATGACGCGATCGCCCTTGGCCACCCCGCGCTCGGCCAGCACGCCGGCGAAGAGCGCGACCGTATCTCGCAGTTCACTGAAACTGTAACTACGGCGCGTATCGGTAACGGCCGAGTCATACACCAGTGCCGCCTGGTCTCCGCGCCCTTGGTCCACGTGCAAATCAAGCGCGTTGTAACAAGTATTGAGTTCGCCACCTGTAAACCAGCGGTAAAACGGTGCGTCACTGTCATCGAGCACTCGATCCCAACGTCGGGTCCAGTGGACGGCCTCTGCCACCTGGCCCCAAAACTTCTCGGGATTCTCTTTGGCTGCCTGGTAAACCGGGTGGTAAGAACTTACCGCTGCGCTGCTCATCATTCTCTCCCAGTCACTTCGCAATCTTGCTCAATCAGGCTTGGGCTACCTACAACTCCAAAGACTGTAACTTGCGAAACTCAGTATTGATTCCCGCCAGGTTGTAGCAGAACTCTCTGCTAGACTAGAGCGGAAACGGCACGATAGACGATCGATCGCCAAATTGATCATAAGCCTCTTGCCGTTAATCTCCGAGCAGTAATTGTAACGGTTTGTAATGTCTTTCCCAAAGGAGCTCTGATGAGTTACGAAAATATAATATGTGAAGTGCATGACGTTGTCGGACTGATCACTTTAAATCGGCCTGAGGCGCTCAATGCCTTGTCTGATCCGTTGATGGACGAATTGGGGCAAGCACTTCGGGCGTTTGAGCAAGATGACAGCATTGGCGCTATTGTCATTACCGGCAGTGAAAAAGCGTTTGCGGCAGGGGCCGACATTAAGAGCATGAAAGATCGCTCCTACGTCGATGTGTACCTTGGCAATTTCATCGGCCAGAACTGGGAACAGGTAACCCACTGCCGAAAACCAGTGATTGCAGCAGTTGCCGGATTCGCCCTGGGCGGGGGGTGCGAGCTCGCCATGATGTGTGACTTTATTCTCGCTGCGGACAATGCCCGCTTTGGACAACCGGAAATCAAACTCGGGATCATTCCTGGTGCTGGCGGCACGCAGCGGCTGACGCGTTTCGTTGGCAAATCCAAAGCCATGGAGATGTGCCTGACCGGACGCATGATGGACGCGGCAGAAGCTGAACGATCGGGCCTTGCGAGCCGTGTGGTTCCTGCGGCAGAACTTATCGAAGAAGCGCTTGCCACTGCAACGACTATTGCGCAGATGTCCCGTCCGTCTGTATTTATGGCCAAAGCCTCAGTTAACCACGCCTATGAAACTAATTTGGCACAAGGCGTGGCCGGCGAACGTATTATGTTCCAGTCACTTTTTGCTACCGAAGACCAAAAAGAGGGCATGGCGGCATTTGCAGAGAAACGCCCGCCTCAGTGGAAGAACCGATAGGCTTAACTGATGAAGGTTGAGGGTAAAGCTTACCGGTCGATCTGGCTGGATCAGCAGGCACCTCTTGCCCATGTCATTGATCAGACGGTGCTGCCTTTTCGGTTTGATATTCGTACGCTGAACACTGTTGATGCAACGGCCGAAGCGATTGCCACCATGGTCGTACGCGGCGCCCCACTGATTGGGGTCACCGCCGCCTGCGGGCTTTATCTCGCTTGCCATGCAGATCCAAGCGACAGCAATCTGCGCCAAGCTTACCAGCAACTCCTCGACGCCCGTCCAACGGCTGTCAATCTGCGGTGGGCGCTTGATCGGATGCTTCCGACCTTGCTCGAGGCCCCAACCGGTTCACGTACAGCTGCCGCCCGACTACTGGCGCAACAACTGTGCGATGAGGATGTAGCAACCAACAGCGCCATCGGGAACCATGGCCTTGAGCTGATTAAAGAACACGCCCATCGCAGTGGCACGGCACCAGTTAACATTTTGACTCACTGTAACGCGGGATGGCTTGCCACGGTCGACTGGGGCACCGCTTTGTCGCCTGTTTTCAAAGCGCACGATGCGGGCATCCCGATTCACGTCTGGGTAGACGAAACCCGACCACGCAACCAGGGGGCATCATTGACCGCGTGGGAACTGGGGGCTCACGGGGTACCCCATACCGTGATTGCGGATAACGCGGGTGGGCACCTGATGCAACACCAACAGGTCGATCTGTGCATTGTGGGCTCTGACCGCACCACCCGTACCGGAGATGTGTGCAACAAGATCGGAACGTACCTTAAGGCGCTGGCGGCCCATGACAACGACATTCCTTTCTACGCCGCCCTACCCTCATCAACGATTGATTGGAGTGTGTACGATGGCATCTTGGAGATACCGATCGAGGAACGCTCTGCCGAGGAAGTGACTCATATTAACGGAATCGATCGCGAAAACCGCATGACTCGCGTGCGCCTATCGCCCAATGACAGCCCCGCTGCCAACCCGGCCTTTGATGTCACGCCACGGCGCTTCATGACTGGCATCATTACTGAACGAGGCATTGCCCGAGCCAGTGAGGCAGCACTACTGGATCTGTTTCCCGAACAGCGGGCGAGCCCGTAAGAGGTTGAGACGACAAGCCACCTCGCCTGGTCTTTTTCACAACAAAACCACTCTTACTATGCTCAAGCGGCCAGTTGCGGCATTCCGTCGTTCGACGCTCATACCAAGCAGTTATAATTGCCCCGTGTTGCACTAATTCGTGCAGTGTGTGTCTGTTTTATCCATTATTTGCAAAGGACTCTGATGTGTTTCGCCTGAGGTTCAGCCGATCTCTGGTGTTCTGCGCGACCCTTGGCTTTTTCAGCCTTGTCGCCGCAAACGCCGCAACCGCACCCCTGGAGAGCATCTCGCCCCTGGGAGCGGCGTCGCATCATGGGCGCACGATCAAGCTCATTAACTACTTTGTCGAGCGTTATCACTATCGCAAAACTCAACTCGATGACGAGCTATCTTCTGAGATTCTGACTCGTTATCTTCAGGCCTTGGACCCTAACCGCAGCTATTTTCTGGCCGAAGATATCGAAAGCTTCGAGACCCTGCGTCACCGCCTCGACGACTACTTGACTGCCAATCAGGTCACGCCTTTTTTTGATCTCTTCAATACTTACCGCCAACGGGTGTTTGATCAAATACGTTTTGCACTCGAGGCACTGGAGGCGCCATTTGACTTCACGATCGACGAGCACTACCGCTTCGACCGTAGCCAATCGCCTTGGGCCGTCGACCGAACTGAGTTGAACGATCTGTGGCGTCGGCGAGTCAAGAACGACTACCTGGCGTTGAAGTTAGAAAATAAACCGCACGAAGAAATTCTGAAAACCCTGCGGCAACGTTATCAACAGCTTGAGCGGCGTATTCAGCAAATTACCAGCCAGGACGTGTTCCAGACATTGGTAAACGCCTACGTTTCCGCGATCGAACCACATACGGGTTACTTCTCACCACGCGCTACTGAAAATTTCAAGATCCGAATGAGATTGTCACTGGAGGGCATTGGCGCCGTGCTCCAGATGCAGAACGAGTTCACAGTGGTTCAACGTATTGTGCCGGGGGGGGCGGCAGAACTTGAAGGTACCCTACGCCCCGGTGACCATATCATTGGTGTCGGCCAAGGCCTCGATGAGCCGGTAACCGATGTGATCGGATGGCGTCTAGACGACGTAGTCGATCTGATCCGAGGACCAAAAGGCACTACGGTACGCCTTCGAATAACCCCGAATCCCCAGGCTGGCAGTACCAGCGCCCAGGTGCTGGCGATCACCCGAGACCAGATTAAGCTGGAAGAGCAGGCAGCTCAGCGCACCCTGCTGGAGGTGCGCGATGGTGACATTATCCACCGCATCGGTGTGATCGACATACCTACTTTCTATGTTGATTTTGACGCTCGGGCGCGGGGGGATTCCGATTATCGCAGCACGACCAGGGACGTACGCAACCTCATTGCACAAATAGAGCAAGAGGGAGTCGATGGTCTAGTGATCGACCTGCGTGGCAATGGCGGCGGCGCACTTGCCGAGGCAACGGCCCTGACTGGACTTTTTATTCCTTCAGGTCCTGTCGTTCAGGTCCGTGACTCTCGCGGGCGAACCCGGATAAATCGTGACCCTAGCGACGACCTCGCCTATGCCGGCCCACTGGCAGTTATCGTTGATCGTGACAGCGCCTCGGCATCTGAGATTTTTTCCGGCGCCATTCAGGATTACGAGCGGGGCTTGGTGATTGGTGAATCTACCTTTGGTAAAGGCACCGTACAGAACCTGATTGATCTGGATCGCTACTCTCAGGATCCTGACCAGCCACTGGGCCAGCTGAAGCTCACTATTGCGCAATTCTTCCGGGTTAATGGTGAGAGCACGCAACACCGAGGGGTGATCCCGGACATCATTTTGCCTATTGGCCGCGAAGAAACCTCTCATGGCGAGCGCGCGCTAGACAATGCCTTACCCTGGACCCAAATTGATGCTACCGATTTCTCGATATACGCAAAAAGCAACCATCTTGCGCACATTGACAGACTGCGCAGCCTGAACCAGGCCAGGGTCGAGCATGATCCGGATTTCGCCTATCTGAAAGGGATTAAAAAGATCGAGATCCCTCTGAGGGGGTTAACCGAAGTTCCCCTACTTGAAAGCCTACGAAGCGCCGAGCGAATACAGCAGCAAGCTGGGCGGCAGGAGTTGCTCAAAACGTTGCTACAGGCACACGGCCTTAGCTTCGATGAATCTGCGGCAGACCATAATCTGCCAAGAGACGCTGTGTTGTTAGAATCAGCACGCATCCTGGCTGATCTGGCCTTCGGCGCGTTCACTGATCGGCTGATCGTCCAACTGGACATCGAGCCGACCCCTATTGATGGTTCTAGTAATCGCATTGAACCACTCAATCAATAGGACCGACCGGTTTTAGTGCGAGTCAGATCAGTGGATTTTTCCCGTTTCGGTCAGTTCCTTTCTTCTGGGTCAGGCATCCTGACTCTGATGGATGATATCGACCAATCTTTGGTTGACTCTTCGAACATGCATCTCCTGGGTGGTGGAAATCCCGCTCGCATTCCACAAGTACAGGAGATTTTCCGGTCCGCCATGACTTCCCTGTTGGCCGATGGCGAACGTTTTGAGCGTCTGACTGGAGATTACGATGGCCCGCAAGGGGACGCCCGGTTTAATCACAACCTCGCGAGCCTGCTTCGAGAGCGGTACGGCTGGAATGTCAGCCCCAAAAATATTGCGATAACGAACGGCAGTCAGAGCTCGTTTTACGCGCTGTTTCATCTTTTTGCTGGCGACTTTCAGGGGAGGCCGGCTCGCCGGATACTGCTGCCCTTGGCTCCTGAATACATTGGTTACGTTGATGTCGGCCTGGGGCAGCAATTGTTTCGTGCCTTTCGACCCAGCATTGAGTTACGAGGTGATCGCGAATTTAAATACCACATTGATTTCGAACGGCTTGATGTCACTTCAGATACCGGAGCAATTGTGGTGTCCCGCCCGACCAATCCAACTGGCAATGTATTGACTGATACCGAGATCTCAAAGTTGCGTGAACTCGCTAACGCAAACCATATCCCGCTGATTATCGATTCGGCCTATGGGGGACCATTTCCGAATATTGTTTTCCCACAGGTCGCCACTGTTTGGGATGAGAACATCATTATCTGTCTCAGCCTGTCCAAGTTGGGGCTGCCGGGCCTGCGGACCGGCATAGTTGTTGCCCACGAAAAAGTGATCAGGGCGGTAACGGCAGCAAACGCGATCCTCTCGCTTGCTCCAGGAAGTGCTGGCCCCGGGCTGGTCAGTGATATGGTCGGCGATCGCAGTATTCTTGACCTGTCAGATAATGTGATCCGGCCTTACTACCGGCAGCGAGTCAAGCAGGCGGTCTCCTGGGTTAACACAGCACTTGAGGGCTACCCCTGCCGAGTTCATACCCCGGAAGGCGCGATATTCCTATGGCTATGGTTTGAAGGCCTGCCGATCACCAGCGAAAAGCTTTATCAACGGCTCAAGAGTCGTGGTGTCCTGGTCATTGCCGGAGAGCATTTTTTTCCCGGTCTCGAGGGCGAATGGGGGCATCGACATGAATGCATCCGCATATCCTACGCCCAGGATCCCGCCTCGGTTGAAGCAGGAATCCACATCATCGGCGAGGAAGTCGCCCGCGCATATGACAGCGCGAAAGCAAAGAGTGTGTGATTCGCTTTTGTCTCTCAGTCCAGCTGCCCGTACTGGCTCGAGCAGAACATCGACCATATCAACTGGAAAACATCGGACAACTGCTCGGCGCCGCTATCAACCCAGCCATTAACGTCGGCCTGGTGGAACCAGGCGCCGCCCTGCATTTCGTCTAGATTTGGCTTAAGGTCTGTGTCGCTGACCAGTCGATAGACCCAGGCGAACTCCATCCCAGTGATTGGGCTTGCCTCCAATTTAAACAAGGCTTCAGGTATTTCATCTAACGAAAGGCCTATCTCCTCTTCAATTTCCCGGACACAGCACCGATCATAGCTCTCACCGGCATCGACATGCCCTGCTACAGAGGAATCCCACATCCCTGGGTTTTCTTGTTTATGCAATCCGCGTTGTTGCAGGAACAACTCTCCCGAAGAATTGAACACCAGGACATGGACAGCGCGGTGGCGCAAGCCTTGTTGGTGAATTTCATCACGCCGCTGTGATCCCACGACCTCGTCCAAGGAATCGACCACCGAAAGCAGTTCGGCATCTTCATCGGCCCGGCTCAATGAGTGCCCTCGGCTGTGCCCGGTACAGGCCGTTGTGGCTCACCGCTCCGTTGGCGCTCACGCCACAGCGGATCGACCCAAACTGGCGCCTCAAGTGGTTCTAGAAGAGTTTTCCCAGCGACCAGATCGGCTGCCCGCTCCGCCAGCATTATGGTCGGAGCGTTCAAATTCCCATTAGTGATACTGGGGAAGGCAGACGAATCAATCACCCGCAGTTGGTCGATGCCCCGAACCCGGCAATCGGCGTCCAGTACCGCCGCTGGGTCATTGTCGGCACCGATCTTACAGGTGCATGATGGGTGATAAGCGCTCTCGACATTTTGTCGTACCCACTCATCAATTTGATCGTCGGCAGTTATCGCTTCACCCGGCGCTATCTCCTGGCCACGAAAACGATCCATTGCCGATTGGCCGAGTATCTCGCGTGTCCAACGGATACACAATCTCCAATCTGCTCGATCCTTCTCGGTAGTGATGTAATTAAACAGAACCCGAGGGTGCTGACGTGGATCGGCCGACCTGATCGCTACGTCTCCCCGGCTGGTGGGTTTATTGGGTCCCACATGGACCTGAAAGCCATGCCCATCGAAAGCCGCACGACCATCGTAGCGCATTGCACCCGGCAAAAAATGGTATTGAATATCCGGGGCTGAAATTCCCGCACGTGAACGAATAAAAGCGCATGATTCAAAATGATTGGTCGCTCCCAGCCCGTCCTTGAATAACAGCCAACGCAACCCGATCTGAAGCTTGCTCCACCAGCCCAAACGCGAGTTCAGTGAGATCGGCTCGAGGCAGCGATACTGAAAATAGACCTCAAGGTGATCCTGCAGGTTACGGCCTACTCCCTCCAGCGGATGACTCACCGGAACACCGGCAGACTCGAGAATACCTGGCGAGCCTATCCCCGAACGCTGTAACAATGTGGGCGAGCCAATCGATCCGGCCGACAGGATCACTTCACTTCGGGCATAGACCTGAAAGACATTGCCATCCTTTTCGTACTCGACTCCAGTTGCGCGTACCCCATCCAACAGCACCCGGTTAACCAGGGTTCCAGTAATCACCCGCAGATTCTTGCGATCACGGGCCGGATCGAGATAGGCACGACTGGCCGAAGCGCGACAACCCCGATCTACAGTCATATGCATCGACCCGAATCCTTCCTGTTGAAACCCGTTGTAGTCTTGCGTGCCCGGGTACCCTGCCTCACACCCAGCGTCAATAAACGCCTGATACAACGGGTTCAACCGCATTTCATTTCCGGCACACACGCCGAGCGGCCCGCTGCCGCCACGATAACGGTCCGCACCGCGATACCACGACTCGGCGCGTTGGTAATACGGTAGACAGGCGGCGTAGTTCCATCCCGCAGCGCCATTGGACTCCCATTGGTTGATATCTTCGGCGTGGCCACGCACGTAGACCATGCCATTGATCGAGGACGAGCCTCCAAGACCTAAACCACGGGGGCAATCCAATACGCGATTATCCAGGCCCGGCTCTGGCGCAGTCTCAAAACCCCAGTTGAAACGGCGGGTGTTCATTGGCATTGATAATGCGGTGGGCATCCGCACAATCAAACTGCGGTCACTCCCGCCCGCTTCTAGCAGCACTACCCGAATGGCCGGATCTTCACTCAGCCGGGCTGCCAGGACACAACCGGCTGACCCAGCTCCAACAATGACGTAGTCCGCATCACGCATAGGCCAACAACCTCGGCACGACTTTGCCGCCGGCCAGCCTGGAGGCAAGGCGCATGTTAGGCAAAGCGGCTGCTGATGATAATTCAGTTGGCATGGCAGGATAAGAAGCTAACAGTTGACAAAGTCCCAGACGCTGAGATATTTAAGTGTTAATCCTAACCTATCGGCGTACCCAGTATGAGACCTATCCAGATAAAGGCCGGTGATGTCACTACAAGAGCCTGTTGTGTTGTCTACGATAAAGATGGGACTCTGGTCGATTTTCACAGCGTGTGGGGGCCCCGGATGGTGCGCAGCGCCAACGCCTTGCTCGCTGCAACCGACCTCGGTGATGATTTTGTACATCACCTTTACCACGCCGTGGGTTATGACCCGAACACCAATCGCACTTTTGGCCAGGGACCGCTCGCTAGCGCACCGCTTGATCAGTTAGTGATTGTGGTTGCCACGGCCATTTTTCAATCCGGAGTAACATGGGATAAGGCGCTTGAGCTTTCAAGCACTTGCCTATTGCCGCTAATGGCCGCACAACCAGAAGCGAAGGAAATCACGCCAAGGGGCGATGTACTGTCGCCGCTGCAAACATTGCAACAGCACGGCTGTCGACTTGCGGTAGCCACAACCGACAACCGTGACTCGACCCATTTGATGCTTAAACACCTCGGCATTCAGGACTGTTTCAACCAAGTAATCTGCGGTGATGACCCCGGGCCGGTCAAACCAGATCCTGAGGTGTTGCTTTCGATTGCCCGAGCACAGAAGATTCCGGCCTCCCAACTCATTATGGTTGGGGACACCGTCAGTGACATGGTGATGTCGCGTCGTGCAGGGGCTGGATTGAGCGTTGGGATCACTGGCGGCGCCGGCACTGATGATGAACTAGCGGCGCACGCT
>JABINT010000171.1 GCA_018698075.1 Acidiferrobacteraceae bacterium | reverse complement strand
TTTGTGGATACTGCTTAACCTCGAACTATGGTACCGGATGTACTTCGAAAATACCTCGGTAGACCAAATGCACGAGATAACCAACCGGATGATGAGGCCAAGCTGAAGTGCACGGGCACCACCAGGCGATATGGTATGAATAGTACACGACACAAAACCCATCATGCCGTAACACAGGGAGGCTCCTCCCTGTCGCGCTACCAGGATGTCATCGTGGGCAAGCGGTCAATCGCGACAACTCTGTATTTCGAGCTTTGTGCCTGGCTCGCGCCCATACCTGGAGCCATTGGTCTTTTCCTGCGCAAACTGTTTTGGCCACGTCTGTTTGCTGCTTGCGGTACTGGCGTGGTCTTTGGCAGGGGAATAATCCTGCGTCATCCGGGGCGAGTCAGCCTAGGTCAACAAGTGGTTATCGGCGACGGCGCCACACTGGATGGACGGTCATCATCTTCGCAGCTATCCCTTACGATCGGTGATGATGTAATGATCGCCGACCATTGCACCCTTTCATGCAAAGAAGGAATGTTACGAATTGGCAATCGTGTTGGACTGGGCACCCAGACTGTAATCCAATCGACGCACCAGTGCCCAACATCTATTGGCGACGACGTCATTATCGGTCCGGGCTGCTATATCGTCGGCGGAGGGAACTATCAACTTGACAACCCCGATCAATTGATACGAACCCAGGAAATCCGCTCCGACGGCGGTTGTATGATCGAAAACAATGTCTGGCTGGGTGGGAAAGTCACGGTACTGGATGGAGCCCATATCGGACACGGTTCGGTGGTGGCTGCTGGCGCGGTTGTGACCCAGGAAATACCGCCTTACTGCATCTGCGGCGGTGTTCCGGCCCGGATTATCAAGCATAGAAAAGAATAACTTTGCACGTGCGTACTAGGTTTTTACTCACTGCCCTAAAGATTCTTTTTTCCGGTGGCCTGCTTTACTGGCTCATCCATGATCTCGAACTGAAACAGGTTGGACTCGTGATAGCGGATGCCAACGTCGGCCTGCTGTCACTGGCTTTTATGATGTTTTTCCTGGGCTACCTGATTACTGCATTTCGCTGGCGTATGCTCCTGTCCGCACAGGGCGTGCATGCGCGCATCGGTTTTCTCGTGCAATCTTTCATGGTCGCGATATTTTTCAACAACCTGCTTCCTTCGACTATTGGCGGAGATATTGTGCGGGTCTATGACTCCTGGCGTCTGGGGAACAGCCGTTCTGGCGCTGCATCGGTAGTTATCGTTGACCGACTGATGGGTCTTTTGGCCCTGGCAAGCTACGCGTTGATTACTGTAATGACGGCAAAACAGTTGGCCGATTTGATTCCAGCACTGCCCGCTCTGGTACTAGGTGCAGCACTTGGCGTTGGTGGCTTAGCTTGGTTTGTTTTTTTCGCACCGCGGCGGCTTTATCAAAGCCTCGAGCAATGCCTCGATCGGCGGACAACTCAACCCTGGCGTATCATTGCCAAAATCGCCTCGGCATTCTCCGCGTTTAGAGGTAGGCGGGATCTTCTGGTTCGCGCATTTGGTTTATCCCTTTTACTTCAGCTTAACGTAATCGTTCACTTCATTATTGTAAGTCGGGCATTAGGGATAGATATTCCAGTACTGGCCATGTTCACAATGATCCCCCTCAGTATATTCGTAACCATGCTGCCAGTTTCCATCAACGGCATTGGCCTAAGAGAAGGCGTGTTCGTTTTCTTTTTCAGTGCGTATGGTATTGATGCTGTCGAGGCAATCGCTTTTGCCTGGATGGCACTCGGCTTTGTGATGCTGCAAGGCGTGATTGGCGGGATACTTTTTGCGGCCCGTGGAGAAAGTAAACAGCTCTCTTAACTGACCGCTAGGTTATAGTGAAACTCACTCGATGGTAGTGGTCGTTAAGGACGTATATAAACCAGCACCCTGTCCCCAGAGTCGCCCTCAAAAACCTTTTCGGGGGCATTACCCAGGGCATCCAGCACCCACGCCTCGGTTTTGGTAGCTGAGCGCGACAAACGTAATGCCACGTATGCGGCATCAGGCCAGCGGCCCTTGCGCAGTCCGTGAAGAATCTTACCCACATCCTCGACGATGAGATTGCTATCGTTATGGCGCCCGGCATAGTAGGCAATGCGCCAATCGTTACTGACCAGTGAGCCGATTTCGGTAGTATGGCTCGCGAGCCACAGGCCAGAATCTTTGATCGCCCGGGCACGAGTAACATTATCGACGCCACTGACACATTCCCCCACACCCCAAAGCAGCAGCAACACAGCCAGAACCCGGGCTGCTGTCTTCAGACGGTGCCAGCGAATCGCACCCAACACCCATTCCAGGGCGAACGGCACTATCAATAGCACTGTGACGCTAAGCACCAGCGGATAACGCGCAACCAGAAACAACTTCACGATCGCGAATACCAGCAGGATCATCAGATGCATGCCCAGCAGGGCGGCCCAAAGCCTATTCAGAGCTTTGTGCGGGAACCGAATTCCAGACCATAACCCAGCGAAACTCAGCAAGCCCCAGGGTACAGTCAATTGCGAAAACACCGCAGAAACCAGGATCATCAGCACGGAAAAAATAAAAAGTACCCAAGCATATTCGTTTGCATACTGACCGAGAAATTCCTGGCGCAATACCGTGATCTTGTGTGCAAAGGTGGCACTGATCTGCTGCCACGCGCTGGCTACGACATCCAGTGGCGCACTAAAAGCTGCTAACGGATCGACCCCGGCGTTAGGCGCTAACAACCACCAACCCAACACTATCGCGAGCAACCCTGCAGACGCCGCCAGCAACAGTAGCCAGAACCAGGGCGAACCCCCAGTCGCGCGTCGAGTAAAACTCAGCAACAGTGGTGTCGAGAGCAAAAATACCACTCCCTCGATACGAAACAGGCTGGCAATCGCGAACGCAGCAGCAACCAGGAGCCGGTAACGCAAGCTGGGCTCATTGACACAGCGTGCCAAATACAAGGCGGCCACCAGATAAAAGGTCAGGTAACCAGCATCACGAATAATAAAAGCACGATATTCGTTAAAAGCCGGATGCATGACCGCAACCAATACCGCAAAAACAGTTAACCGCTGTGAGGTGCCGCCAAATGCACGCACTACCAGCACGAACAACACTGACGATGCGGTAAAAAACCCGGCGTTGAGCAGTTGTCCGGCCCACTGATAACTGATACCCAGTAACTTACCAAGCAGCAGCATCAACAACGAAAAAAACGGCCAGTGATGCGAGGCAAATGCACCAGCCCAGTCGCCAGAGGCCAGGAGTTCTGCCGATCGCACATAGATAACGCCATCGTTATTGATGACATCGTCAATATAAAGACACCATGCCGAGGTGAGCACGCCAGAAAGAGCGCATAGCGCCAGGACGCTAGTGACAAAACGCTTATCCGCTGGCTGGTCAGTCAACAACTTCATAACAAACTATCGTCAAACACTCTGGCAGGCCCAGCTGACACAGGGTTGTGCATACCCCATTTCTTCAAGGTAGCATCTTTTCGTGGGCAAACAATTCTGCGGTGGTTTCGCGGTTGCGCACCACATGGTATCCCGCACCATCGACCATGACTGCTGCGGGGCGTGGCCGGGCGTTGTAATTGGAGCTCATAACCAAACCGTAGGCGCCGACTGAGCGCACCGCCAGCAGATCTCCCTGAGCCACCGCAAGGTGCCGACCTCGGGCAATAAAATCACCACTTTCGCAAATCGGGCCAACCACATCGCAATTCCGTGGTTCACCACTCCCCGGATTCACCGCAACAACCTCGTGCCAGGCCTGGTATAGCGCCGGGCGCAACAGGTCATTCATCGCCGTATCGACGATGACGAAATCTCCGTCGGGACCCGGCTTGATGTACTCAACCCGGGTTAACAATACACCGGCATTACCAGCAATCGCGCGGCCCGGTTCAAGTGTCACTGCAAGCGTACAACCCCGACGCTGGAGAATCTCAAGCATCGCCTTTGTATATTGGGCTGGGTCCGGTGGATTTTCATCACAATAACGAATGCCGACCCCGCCGCCCAGGTCCAGATGCTGTAGGGAGATGCCAATCTCGGACAGCGCGTTCACCAGATCAAGCACGCGTTCAAGTGCGTCACAAAAAGGAGTAATCTGTGTCAATTGCGAGCCAATATGGCAGGCAATCCCGGTGATACGTATCCCCTCCATGCTTGAGGCCCGCTGGTAAAGGCGAAGCGCATCGGTTGCCGATACACCGAACTTGTTCTCGCGCAGGCCGGTCGCGATATACGGATGGGTTTTAGGGTCCACATCGGGGTTGATTCGAAAAGCGATCGGCGCCCTTTTGCCAAGGCCAAGTGCCACCGCATTCACACGCTCGAGTTCTGCCTCGGATTCCAGGCTGAGGTTACGAACCCCGGCGCAAAGCGCCTGCTCAATTTCAGCCACTGACTTGCCGACGCCGGAAAACACAACATCACCCGGAGCGGTGCCCACAGCCAGCACACGATCGAGCTCACCGCCCGAGACAATATCAAAGCCAGCGCCGAGGCGTTGCAGCACCTGCAAAACAGCCAGATTGTCATTGGCCTTTACCGCGTAACAGATATGATGCGGATAATTGCCAAAGGGTTCATCAAAGGCGCGGTAATGCCTTTCCAGTGTAGCCCGAGAATAAACATAGCACGGTGTACCAACGGCCTCGGCAATCGTCTCGAGCGCCACGTCCTCGGCGAACAGCCGATCCTCGCGATATCCGAAATGATCCACGACTGATGGCTAACTATCGCTGTCTTCAGATTCTTCTGACGAAGGCGTATCGGGGATGTACAGCGGGCCTTTCTGGCCACAACCTGCCAGCAGTATCCCGCTGCTCAAAAGGGTAAATCCCAGCACTATCGCGACAATCGATCGCACCAGAGGGGTCAAACAAACAGATCTCACCGGGCGACTCATATCAACGCACTGCCAGGGCTTGTCGCGCAGCAGCAACAGCCTCGCGAACCTGTCTTGGCGCCGTGCCGCCCGTGTGATTTCGGGATTCAACCGAGCCTTCCAACGTGAGCACGTCAAAAACATCGGAGTCGATGTGCTCACAAATATTACGCAACTGCTCCAGCGACAGGTCTGGCAGCTCAAGTTGGCGCGCTTCGGCAAGACGGACCGCCTTACCCACGGCTTCGTGGGCATCACGAAAAGCCATACCCCGACACACCAGATAATCTGCCAGATCAGTCGCGGTGGTGTGGCCACGCTGTGCTGCCTTACGCATACGTTCACGGTCAAATTTCATATTGGGCACCATCGCGACAAGCACCTGCAAGCAGGCGTGCGCGGTATCAACACTATCAAACAATGGTTCCTTGTCCTCCTGGTTATCCCGATTGTAAGCGAGCGGCTGTCCTTTCATCAGCACCAGCAGAGATACGAGATTGCCGATCGCGCGACCGCTTTTGCCACGAACCAGTTCGGCGACATCTGGATTCTTCTTCTGCGGCATGATGCTTGATCCCGTGCAAAAAGCGTCGCCCAAATCAACGAACCGGCAGCTTTGTGAAGCCCACAGCACCAACTCCTCGGCTATACGGGAAAGATGAACCCCCAACAAGGCACACCCGGAACAAAACTCGATCACAAAATCCCGATCCGATACTGAGTCCAGCGAATTGGTCGACACCGAATCGAATCCCAATACCTGTGCGCTCATCTGCCGATCTATAGGAAAACTGGTTCCTGCGAGTGCCGCTGAGCCAAGCGGCGAAACATTAACCCGGCGGCGGCAATCGACCAGGCGCTGCCAGTCACGCTCCAGCATGGCATTCCAGGCCAGCAGGTGGTGGCCGCAGGTCACCGGTTGGGCTGCCTGCATGTGCGTCATACCCGGCATAATGCTGGTCGCTTCGCTTTCAGCCTGGGTTAGTAGAGCGCCTTGCAGCGCTGTGATATCAGTGCAGAGCTGGTCAATGGCATCGCGCACGAAAAGCCGCAGATCGGTTGCAACCTGGTCATTACGCGAGCGAGCCGTATGCAATTTTTTGCCAGGCTCGCCTACCAGTTCAGTCAGGCGCGCCTCGATGTTCATGTGCACATCCTCGAGCTGCGAGCGCCATTCAAAACGATCCTCGTTAATCTCGAGCGCAATGGCCTCAAGCCCACTAACGATCGCTTCACAGTCGGTATCACTGATCACACCGACGGCGTTCAACATGCGGGCATGGGCCATTGATCCCGCAATGTCGTAGTGCGCCAGTCGCCGGTCGAAGTGTTCGGACGCGCTAAAAGCCTCGACTGTCGCGTTGGTACCGCTGTCGAAACGACCGCGCATGAGTTTTTCAGTAACCATGATCTACGTACCGGGCCGATAAGAGCCGCGATTGCCTAAACAGCTCTGCTCGTTGGCCGCGGGTACGCCCGATCGCTCGGGTAGCCATGGCCACAGTGCTCTACTGCAGCGCCGACATGTACAGCGACAAGGCATTGATCTGGTGTGTCGAAAGCCGGTGCGCGATAGGCCCCATGATCTTGCTGGCGCGCTCGCCCGACTTGAAAACCAGCAACTGGGTTTCAAGATATTCGGACCATTGTCCGGCCACACGGGGATTGGTCGACGGAATACCATGTCCTGCGGGCCCATGACAGGCCATGCAGGCGGGTATCGCGAGCTGAGCAGAACCGCCACGGTAGAGCGCTTCGCCCTCATGGGCCAGCGCCAGCTGATCATCATCGATGGCGCGAGGCGTAATGGTCTTTGAGGCATACCAGGCATCAAGGTCGGCCATATCGGCAGCACTGAGCGACTGGGTCATGCCCATCATAATGGGGTTAGCCCGCTGACCGGATTTGAACAAGGCCAATTGTGCGCCGATGTACCCGGGAACCTGGCCGGCCAGAGAGGGAAAGCCCCCATTAGCACTGTTGCCGTCAGCGCCGTGGCAGGCGACACATGTCTGCGCCTTGGCCTGTCCTGCCGCCGCATCGCCTGCAGCCACTGCAACAGTCGAAAACCCAGCCATTACGGATGCGATGGTGATGAATACCAGCCGATTCATTAAACTGCTCCTTCTGTACAAGGGCCTGCCGATCGAGATAGGTACTGCACCAGCGCCGCCCGGCTTCCTGAGTTGAAGTCGGGATGCATACACCTTCCTGAGAGGGTAAGGTTCGCAACCCGGAAAATAAAGCGTGGAATTATACCCTGTGCCTTCAAAAACCTGTGATACCGAACTGCTGCGGCGCGCCGAATACCACTGCGCCGCCCATCATCCGCGCGACTGGGTGGAAGACACGGGTGCCGAGGTCGCCTTTTCTGGGCGCTCCAACGTGGGCAAGTCCAGCGCGGTCAACGCCATTACCGGACGTAAGGGCCTTGCCCGTACCAGCAAAACACCCGGACGTACCCAGCAGATCATTTTCTTCAACCTCGATGAGACACGCCGACTGGTCGACCTGCCCGGTTACGGTTATGCCAAAGTGCCTGTGCAACTGCAGCAACACTGGGAAAAGACGGTACGGCGCTACCTCGAAGAGCGTGTTTCACTGCGCGCACTGATATTGCCTGTGGATTGTCGCCGGGAACCCACTGTGCTCGATTGGCAACTCCTGAAATGGTGTGCAGCGAGCCAACTGCCCGTGCACGTACTGCTGACCAAGAGCGATAAACTGGGACACGGCAAAAGCCTCCAGGCGCTACGCCAGACCCGCGAATCGCTGGCCACGATGCCGCTGATCAGCGTGCAGCTTTTTTCGGCTACCCGCAACGTGGGTGTCACCGAAGCGCGCGAGCGTATCGTTGATCTTCTATCGGGACAGGGTAACGGTCGCAAACCTGCCTAACTGTGCGCCTGCGCCCAATTGGCGCCGCTACCGACATCAACCTTGAGCTCAACTGCAAGATCAGCCACCGAGCTCATCAAACGGACCACCGCATCGCTGACGCGCTGCACTTCGGATTTGGGCACTTCTAACACCAGCTCATCATGCACCTGCATGATCATGCGGGCACCGCAATCATCCTCGCGCAACCAGTCATCAACCGCCAGCATAGCCAACTTGATCAAATCAGCCGCGGTCCCCTGCATCGGCGCGTTGATCGCGGCTCGCTCGGCTGCCTGACGCCGGACATGATTGCTTGAACTGATATCGGCGAGAAATAACCGCCGACCAAATACGGTTTCGACATAACGCTGTTCGCGGACCTGTTCACGAGTCGCATCCATGAATGCGCGTACACCCGGGTAACGCTGGAAATAGCGGTCGATATATTCCTGTGCCTGGCCCCGGTCGATGCCGAGCTGGCGGCCAAGACCAAAAGCCGACATGCCATAGATCAGACCAAAATTGATCGCCTTAGCGCTGCGGCGCTGATCGTTGTCGACCTCGCCCAGGCCAACACCGAATACCTCGGCCGCAGTTGCCCGGTGCACATCCTCACCCTTGTCGAAGGCAGCCATCAACCCAGCGTCGGCCGACAAGTGCGCCATGATCCGAAGTTCGATCTGCGAATAATCCGCTGCCACCAGCACTGAACCGGGGGGCGGAATGAAAGCTTCGCGAATCCGTCGACCCTCGGCTGTGCGTACCGGAATGTTCTGCAGGTTGGGGTCGCTGGATGACAGCCGGCCGGTCGCTACCGCAGCCTGGTGGTAGGAGGTATGCACCCGGCCAGTATCCGGATTCACCAACGCCGGTAGTTTTTCGGTGTAGGTAGAACGCAACTTACTCAAACCGCGATGCTCGAGTATCAACCGGGGCAGATCGTGCTTCTCGGCTAGCTCAGTGAGTACACCTTCAGCGGTTGAGGGCTGCCCTTTAGGTGTTTTGGCCAACACCGGCAACTGCAAGCGGTCGAACAGAATCTCCTGAATCTGCTTGGGGGAGGCTATATTGAACGCCCCGCCGGCTTCGACATGAGCCTGCTCTTCGAGCTCCTGTATCCGCAGTGCCAGTTCAGTGCTCTGGCGGGCCAACATGGCGCAGTCCACAAGGACGCCCGCTCGCTCTATGCGGGAAAGTACCGACACCAGCGGCATTTCAATCCGTTCGAACAGTTCGCGCTGTAAAGATTCCTGTTGCAGTCGCGGGTACAAAGTCTCATGCAGGCGCAGTGTGATGTCGGCGTCTTCGGCAGCATAGGGCCCGGCCTGCTCCAGCGACACCTCGTTGAAAGACAGTTGCCCCTTACCCTTTCCAGCAACCTCTTGGTAATGGATGGTTTTGTGCCCCAGATACTTCAGCGCCAGGCTGTCCATATCGTGACGCGACCCGGTGCTGTCGAGCACGTAGGACTCAAGCATGGTGTCAAAACGAATACCAGCGAGGCAGACTCCGTGGTTGTACAACACGGTGCAGTCATACTTGAGATTCTGTCCCACCTTGTCGCGGGTCGGATCTTCCAGCAGTGGACGCAATTGCTCAAGAACGCTCTCCGGTGAGAGCTGTGCTGGCGCATCCAGGTAATCGTGTGCTAACGGCACATACGCCGCGGCGCCTGTTTCGACAGCAAAGGACACGCCGACAATTCGCGCCTGCATTGCGTTGATCGAAGTGGTCTCGGTATCAAAAGCAAATAACGGTGCCTGCTCCAGCCGCTTGATCCACTGGGTCAGGCTGGGTTGATCTAACACGAGATCATAGTCGGTTGGTACTGTGGGACCGGATGTATCCAGATCGTTGACCCCGCCCAGCTCTGCCAACCAGGTCTTGAACTCGAGTCGTGCGAACAGTTCACGCAACACATCCTCGTCAGGAGGGGTGATAGTAAGTTCGGTGACCTCCTGTTCCAGTGCGACATCACACTTAATGGTGGCCAGTTGCCGCGATAAATATAACTGCTCTAAAGAAGCGCGCAGATTCTCCCCGACTTTGCCGGGAACACTATCAGAGTGCTCTACCAGCTTGTCGAGTGAGCCGTGCTCGCTCAGCCAACGTGCTGCGGTTTTTGGCCCCACCTTGGGCACGCCGGGAATGTTGTCCGATGTATCGCCCACCAATGCCAGAAAATCCACAATGCCCTCGGGCGGTACACCGAATTTTTCTTTCACTCCATCACGATCGTAGAGCGCGTCCTTCATACTGTCGTACATCATCACCCGAGGACCCACCAACTGTGCCAGATCCTTATCACCGCTGATGATCAGTGTCTCCATACCCTGTGCGGTGCCGGCGCGAGCGAGCGTACCGATCACATCATCTGCCTCGACATCCGGTACCGAGAGCAACGGCAATCCGAGAGCCCGGATAACGGTATGGATCACCTCTACCTGGGCACGCAATTCTTCCGGCATCGGTGGCCGGTTGGCCTTGTACTCACTATAAAGACGATCGCGGAAAGTCTTGCCCGGGGCATCAAACACCACTACGAAGTGCGTTGTTTCATATTGGCGAAGCAAGCGGCGCAGCATGTTTACAACGCCATATACTGCGCCCGTGGCCTCTCCTTTGGAATTAACCAGATTGGGCATAGCGTGAAAGGCGCGATACAGGTAGGACGAACCGTCAACCAGTACCAGTTTTTCAAACATAGGCGATAGACCCTTGGGGTGCGACCGGGGCAAATACACCCTCGGCTGGCCCGGTTAGTTTCAGCGCAGTATACGTGGGTCACGTGGTATTCGGACCACTTGCGCGTCCTGTGCTTATGGGGGATGATTGCCATGACAGCACGCCGGCAAATATGAACCTATCACTAAAAACCTTTACCCGGGTGGCAACACTCAGCGTTGTACTGTTTGGCGGGTCCGCTTCGCTGCAACGCCTGTGGGCGCAAGAGACTCCTTTGGCAAATGCCCCACCAAACACAGTTCATACCATTGAAATCGGTGAGCACGCAGGCTACCGCATGATCGAATACCGGACCCGGGGGCGTATCACATCATTGGAAATCATTCGTGAGCACGGACCGAATATGGTCATCCGGGACAACAGCGGCGACGGCTCGTTTACCCGGTCGGGCAGTACCTTCGCGTCCGACTTGTCGATTGGGCTCTGGAAAATCGGTGAGTGGCACTGAGGGCCCCGCTGACCCGGATTGTCGCCTTGGCGCTTCTAGGCAGTCTTAGCGGAGGTTGCGCCCAGGCTCCGGTACAAGCACCATCAACTCACATCCGCTTCTACACCACTAACAGCTACAACCAGTTATCGGAGTTGTCGCTAATTCCCAACCGTGACGAGCCTGGCTGTCACAACCTGCTGCTGACATTAGATATTCACCGGGTCGCACAGGTGGGCTTCAAGGCCTGCGCGGTCTACGCACAAGATGACTGCTCTATTGATTCGGTGCTGACCATGCGCTGGTCGGGCAAACGCTCACGCACCGATGCCAACAAAAACCAGCCAACAACCGAGATGACGCCCGGCGCATTATGGCTGTTTGCTCTCGGGCGTGAGGCGGCCGTTGCTTCGTGGCACTGCATGCCGAAGGCGTAAACAGTGTCAGTGGGAGGCCAACGAAAAACTACTGATCGACCTGGCGCCGTGCGATAACCATGCCCTTGAGCAGATTAAGCGCCTCACCGATCTCGAAGTCCCGATCCTGCAAACGCTCAACCGGGGCAGTCTCGTCAACGGTCTCATTGGACCCGCCGTTTTCATTTTCCAGGTGACCGGCAAGATCAGATTCACGAATACCGCCGTGTGTTGGCTCAGGTGAAGTTGCCAGTTCCAGTTGCCGGCTAACGATATCCGGTTGAATACCGGTCGCCTGGATAGAGCGGTTGTTGGGGGTGTAATAACGAGCCGTGGTCAGTTTCAGCGCTGCACCGTTTTTCATTGGCAGAATAGTCTGTACCGAGCCTTTGCCGAAGGTCTTGGTCCCCAGAATCAGGCCTCGCTGGTGATCCTGTAGAGCGCCAGCCACAATCTCTGAAGCCGAAGCCGACCCCCGGTTAACCAGCACCACCAGTGGTGCACCGCTCAACACATCGCGGCCAGTCGCATTGAAGGTAAAAGCGGAATCCGCTGCGCGGCCCCGGGTCGAGACGATCACCCCCTCGCTCAGGAACAAGTCACTGACCTCAACCGCGCCGTCGAGCACTCCACCCGGGTTGTTGCGCAAATCCAGTACTAATCCGCTTAAGGGGCCATCGGCTTGTTCTTCAAGTCGCTCAAGCTGTCGACGCAATGAGGCGCCGGTCCCGGATTGGAACTGACTGATCCGGGTATAGGCAAAGCGCGCTTCCAGCAATTCGCCGCGCACGCTTTGCAACTGGATAATGGCGCGTTTGACGGTCACATCGAATGGCGCCTCAACTCCCTCGCGAAGGATGGTTAGCGTGATTGCGCTGCCCGGCTCACCGCGCATGCGCTCCACCGCCTGGTCCAGGGCTTGGCCTTTAACGGTAATCCCATCGAGACGAATGATCAGGTCGCCGCTGTGAATCCCCGCCTCCTCGGCTGGGGTTCCATCCATCGGGGCTACCACTCGGATTACCCCGTCCTCCAGCGTGACCTCCAAGCCCAGGCCCCCGAACTCCCCGCGGGTATCGATGTTGATTTCTCTAAATGAGCTCGGATCAAGATAAGACGAATGCGGATCGAGCCCGCCGAGCATGCCACGCACGGCATCGCGCAACAGCGTCTCGTCATCCATAGGCTCAACATAATCCGCCTTAATCATGCTGAAAATCTCGGCAAAAAGACGGAGATCCTCAATTGGCAACTCGGCTTGGGCCGGCTGTTCGGCAGCGCCAGCAAGGTGTACCGGTGCGCAAAATAGCGCGGCTAAAAGGGTAAAGACAAAAACCGATCGGGTGGTTTGGTGCATAGTTTTTCGCGACAGCGCTGGTATATAAGCAGGGTTGGCAAACTTAAGGCAGGCAGTATAACGCTCGCCTGTGACCGCTGGGTGACGGCGTTATGGGTAATCTGTACCGGGAAAACCCGCTTGCCAAGCGCTATGGCAGACACAAAACATTAAAGAATTAGCGTATAATGTTAAGTGAATATTCTAACATTTAGGCCTACGCTTCATGGCAACTGCTACAAATCAAAACGAACATTTTGTTGACGACCGGGCAAACCCGGCAGAACTCTTCCTCGCCAGCGAGACTGACATATACAACGCCTCCCGATCACTGAAAGCCATGGGACATCCGTTGCGACTGAAGATTCTGTGTATCCTCGCAAGCGTCAAGGAAACCAGCGTACAGGATCTGGTCGAACTCGTCGGCACGTCTCAGAGCAACATCTCCCAGCATTTGTCGATCCTGCGTGACAAGGATATCCTCGCGTCGCGCAAAGATGCCAATAAGGTTTTTTACCGGATCGGTGACGACAATATCCTGACGCTGATGGCGACCATGCGCGACGCCTTCTGCAGTCACCATAACTGAAGTACTACATCAGTGGTGCCCCACAGCCGGCTGCGAAGCGCGGTTGCTGTAGACTACCGCTCCTTCTAAGCCCCCACTGACTAGCCATGGATCTTGATTTTATTGCCAATAATTGGCACCTTTTCGCTGCGCTGATTGTCATCTCCTTGCTGATTGGAATTGATACTATGCGCCGAGGTGGCGCTGGCGCTAATCAGGTCAGCGCGGTACAACTACCGCAGCTCATCAATCAGGAAAACGCGGTGGTGGTGGATGTCTGCCAACCCGAAGAGTTTCGCAAAGGACACATCCCGGCGGCCATCAACATACCGGTTGAACAAATCAAAGAACAGTTGGGCCAACTGGAAAAATTTCGCAAAAAAGACCGACCCATCGTGCTGTCCTGCCGCAGCGGCCAGCGCGCCAGTCGAGCAGCCGCCGTGCTTCGCAAGAACGAGTTCGAGCGGGTCTACACGCTGAGCGGCGGACTGGCGGCATGGGAAAAAGAAAACCTGCCTTTGGAACGCTAACACCACACCCGGAAATCAACCCATGGCCGATACTGCCGCAGAAATCCCCAAATCAATATTCCATCTGCACCAGGTTTTCGTCAAGGATGCCTCCTTCGAGTCACCGCGCAGTCCGGACGTTTTTACCTGGAAAGACTATCGGCCCGAGACCGAAGTTGATATCAAAGCCCAGCACCATGAAATTGATGCCAAAGAGCATATTCATGAAGTCATCCTCAAGGGTACGGTTACTGCGCGTCACGAAGAACAAGTCGTATTCCTGGCCGAAGTTCAGCAGGCAGGTGTCTTTACCGTACAAGGCTCCAACCCGGAGATGCAGGAAATGATGCTGGAAGCCGCCTGTCCAAACGTGTTGTTCCCGTTTATGCGTGAAACGATTGCCGGACTGATCTCCAAGGGCGGCTTTCCCCAGTTCCTGATGGGCCCGGTTAACTTTGATGCCATGTACCTGCAAAAGAAAGAACAGGCGGCACAGGCTGCCAAGGACAACGGCGCCGAAGCGCCTGCAGCGAACGGCTGATCCTGCAACAC